>JAMOPD010000380.1 GCA_027064745.1 Thermococcaceae archaeon | reverse complement strand
CCGCCGAAGATTGAAAGGAACGCAACAGTTAGGAGTGCCTTTCGCATTATCCCTCCAACAGGGAGTGCATAGAAAAGTAGCAACATGCCATAGATCGGGACCTTGACTACCACACCGGAGAGGAGAGCGCTTGCTGGAGTTGAAGCTTTGGAATGGGCATCCGGAAGCCAGAAGTGAAGAGGGAATATTCCTGCCTTCAGGAGGAGCGCGGAGAATGCTATGCCAATTGCCGCGTTTATCTCTTTTGAGGGAGTTACTAGTCCTTTTATTAGCTCCAGGTTAAGATAGCCCGTTTTCAAATATATAATACCGATTGCAAATATGAAGAGATATGAGGCTGTTAGAGAAAAAACCAGATATCTGAAAGCGGCTTTCTTTGCTCCTTTTTCATCCGAAAGAGCCGTTAGGATGAATGCAGAAACAGAGGCTATCTCCATGTATATGTAGTAATTGAAGAGGTCGCGGCTTATAAAAGCTCCGAGAACGCCTGCCTCCATCAGCAGGATGACTGAATATTCCTTTCCTGTACGAAAGTGTCCGGCAGAGTAAAGGGAAACCACAGAGAACATTATTAATGCTCCAAGGATGAAATAAAAATTGTAGCTATTCAGGGCAACTTCAATGCCCCCAACTCTGCTCCAGCCTCCGACTATCTCATCCACAGGCATATCTTTGTATAAAGTCAGCAGAACCAGCCATGGCAGGAATGAACCGAGGAGATAAAGAGCAGGAACGACTTTAGCTTTAATCCTTCGTGATTTAACTAAGATATCTACAAGTACCAAAATGAATGCAGCAGCATGGGAATTGCGATTAAAACTGGAATCACTTTAGCTCCCCCCTCATTCTCAGTATTATTGTCAGTGCTAGGGCTGTTATGGCGACATCAACCACAAGAGTTGTGAGCATTAGAGCCGCCGGTAATGGGTCAACAACGCTCTTTTGGGGCATTATTGGAACCCTTGCCCCCTCTATGTATCCTGTCCCTGTAAAAAACAGAACTAGTCCCACTGAAACTATGTTTATCGAAAGAACTATCTTTATTAGGTTTTTCTTGCTCATCAGTCCGTAGAACCCCACCAGCATGATTATTATTCCTGCCACTTCAGCCTCAATCACTTTCAACCCACCTCATCATAACATAGAAAACCATCACAAAGGCTGCTCCAACCTTTAGACCCACACTTATATTAAAGATGGGAACTGTACCACCACTCCACCAGCCTTTAAGAAAGTTGTAGAAGAATCCTCCAAAGATTGTACCGATTAATCCGAGGAGAACTAACCCTAAAGCTGAGAATCCCTCAATTGTTCCAACTTCTCTCATCCTGAACCTCTTCTTAACGCTCTTGTATCCCTGGGAGACTATGAGCAGTATAACACTGACAGCAAGTATCACACCTGCCTGAAAGCCACCTCCCGGGCTCATCTGACCGTAAATCATCAGATAAGCCGCATAAGCTACGAGGAACGGGCTTATAAGTTTGGTTGTTGCTCTAACGACTAGACTCATCTTCACTTTTTCTTCCCTCCCAAAAGGAGGTACACACCTGTGACTGCTGTGAATAGCAGTGTAGCCTCCCCAAGGCTATCGTAGGCCCTCCAGTCAGCAACTATTGCTGTTACAAGGTTTGGAACTCCTACGTCTTTCCAGTGGGAGAGGTAGTAAGAGTAACTGCCGAATCCATCTCTTGAGTAGTCAAGGGAAAACAGCAGGGCTGCGAGTGCAGTGACCACGACCAAACTAGCTATTCTGTATCTAAGCCCCACTTCCGCACCTCCCCTATTGTGAAGAGAAAGAGACCCACCACAATGGCTCCGACCACTATAGCGGATAAAGCTACATCCGGTGCTCCAAGCTGGAACAAAACAACTGCAAAAGCCAATCCGAGGAGGATGTACTCAACTACAGCATTTACGAGGTTTTCCTCTTCTATTATTGCCACTGAAAGAGTTATCATCAGAAGCAGGAGGAGATCATGGATTATCCCAAGCATACATATCCACCACGACTTTCGGTTTTATACCGTATTTGTAGGCTCCTCTCGCTATGGCATGGGAAACCATTGGATTAATGAGCGCTATGAGGAACGCCAAAACCAAGAACTTGAGCTTTATTAGAGTTGGTGCATTGGCTATAATGGCGAGGGCCATCAGTATGGTCATAGCTCCACCTGTATCACATTTGGTCGCTGCATGGAGTCTCGTATAAACATCGGGGAATCGTAGTATTCCTAGAGCACCAAAGATCATTATAACTTCTCCAAAGGTGAGTAGAAGGTACTCAATCAATTGCCCCACCCCTTTCAAGGTATTTAGCGAATATCAGACCTCCAACTGAATTCACCATCAGGAGAACTATGGCTAAATCAAGGAGATAGTATTCTCCTCTAATAACTGCGAAAATCGCCAGCATGACGACCACTTTTGTTGTTATGGTATTCACTCCTACTATTCTGTCAGGTGTTGTAGGACCAAAGAGCACGCGATAGGTGAGCAATAAACTGGTGAACGTCAATATCATAACAGCTCCGGTCAAAATATTTTCCTCATACATCCCTTAGACTCTCCTTTTCTTCATACATTCTTCTCTCACTACGTCCAAAATCAATCCAGTTTACCAGAAGATTCTCTTTAACCATTCCTCGATATCCCCCTTTATTTTTTCTCCGGCCTTTTCTCTATTCAGAGTTTCAACATCAATCCAGTGGACATAAAGATATGTCTCTCCGAGTTTTTTCTTCACATCAAGAGTGAGTGTTCCTGGGGTTAAAGTTATAGAGTTAGCAAGAACGGTTATTCCAGTATCTGAGTTCAAATCTGTTTTTATTTTGACTATCCCTGGATTTATGTCCATGAGTATGACATTTCTAGCAACCTTAATGCTGCTCTCTAAGATTCTAAACATCATAATTATCGCAAGTTGGGGGGTATAGATGAGCAGAAAATACAAAGCCTTCTGAAAGATACTGCCCTTAGGCCTTATGTCCTTTGTTAGCATGTCCCTCATAAAGGAGGAAATTATGAGTGTTATAACAGCCCCAGTTATCAGGTTGGCTGGATGAGAATTTCCGCTGACTATCAACCAGAAAAGAAACAAAACTATCCATGTCAGAAGTATTTTCTCCCATGTAGGTATTCTTTGGGTTTTATACTGCTCGTAGAGAACCCTTCTTCTAATATCTTCAAGACGTTCCTTAAGATAAAAGTGCATCCGGCTCATATTTCTATTTTTGAATTCAGATGTTATAATGCTTTTGTGGGATACTGCATGCTTTTACTTTTAAGATAACTGCTTGGAGGAGTGACTTTATAATCATTACTATTCTTTTGTCACACTTTACGATTATTGATGCTGTCAGGATAACTGTGAGAGTGCCTGGTGGGCTGTCTAACTCCCGACAGTATCCGATTATCTAACAGCATGCTTTTATGGAGGAAAGGTTTAAATTGTTTTTAGATGTAAAACTTTCGGTGGTTCTCATGATCGAAGTCGGAGAATATAAAGTTGAAGAAGGTCTCTACTATACGAAAGACCATGAATGGGCAAAAGTTCTTGAGGATGGAACAGTGCTTGTTGGGATAAGCGACTACGCCCAGAAGGAGCTTGGTGATATAGCCTATATAGAGCTCCCGGAGGTTGGAGCAAGCTTCAAGAAGGGAGAAGTCCTCTGCGAGGTAGAGAGCGTTAAGGCCGTGAGCGAAGTCTATGCTCCCGTAAGCGGCGAGGTCGTTGAGGTCAATGAGGAGCTTGAGGACAGCCCAGAGCTCATCAACGAGGACCCCTACGAGAACTGGATAGCCAAACTCAAACCTGAGAACCTCGAGGAAGAGCTCAAGGAGCTAATGGATGCCAAAGCATATGCAGAGTATTTAGAGGGTCTTTGAATCTTTTTCTATTCTTCCTTTCAGGAGATGATTTTATGAAGGTTCTAAAGGAATGGGATGCTAAGATAAAGCTTGTTAAAACCCGAAGGGGAGCAATCCTCCATATGATAGAACTTGAGCCGAATCATTTCTATCTTGAACAAAACCCCCTCAAGGACTCAAAATATGGTGTTGCCTACAGAAAAATTAAAGAGAGCTTTCCAGAGTTTTACATGTTCTGGGAGATTAAAAATAATCACTATACTGGGAGACTCTTAGCTGGGGCGTTTCTTGAAAAGAAGGAGATCGATGAGTTTATAACTCTCATTGGGCAGAGCGAGGATTATAAGAAGTTTGAACATGTCCTTGAGGAGATAGAGGAAATGGAAAAGGAATGAGCTCAGGCTTTGACCATCATCACCATTCAGATACCCTAGAGGTCTTCATCGCTCATTTAAGTTTTTGTTTTTAAGGAGCGTACTGTCAGGATAACCTGTGAGAGCGTCTGATGATAATCCAGTATAACTATTAACCGGGCCCTCTAACTTATCCTGACAGTATCTAATGAGAAAGTTAAATGACATTTTTATAACTTCTGCTCTAATACTAGAGGGTTTTATTTGGTATCTCTTACTTGGCAAAATTCTTATAACTTCTGCCCTAGTAGTTAACTACTGGGGTGGTAGTTGTGTACTTTGACATCAGACCGAAGAGGAAGCGCGAGGATTTGTACGACAGAGAAGCGGAGCTGAAGGAGTTCGAGAAGTCCATAACCTCTGGCAATCCCCTAACGGTTATCACTGGTATAAGAAGGCTTGGAAAGACTTCCCTGCTCGTGGTAGGTCTCAATGAGCTCGCCGTTCCCTACGTTCTCGCAGATTTCCGGGGTGTCAACGCCAACTCCCGCATGGATGTTTACAAAAGAATAGAAAGCTCCATCAATGAATTCTTTCGCGAAAACCGTAACCTCTGGGAGGAGATTAAAACCGAGCTCAAAAACATAGCCGGTCTTCGGGTTCTGAGCTCCGGGGTGAGCTTTTCCTGGAAAGAGGAGAAAACCGACCTCATAGCGCTCTTCCGTGAGCTGGAAAAGTACGACGTTGTCCTCGCTTTTGATGAGGTTCAGTACCTCCGCGGGCCGGTTGGGAGCGAGTTTGCCGGATTAATTGCCCACCTGTACGACTACTCCGACCTCAGAATGGTCATGACGGGTTCAGAGGTGGGCCTGCTTCACGATTACCTCGGTGTCGATGACCCCAAGGCCCCCCTCTACGGCAGGTACTTCCATGAAATTTCCCTGGGGAGATTCACGCCCGAACAGAGCAGGGAGTTCCTTCATAAAGGCTTTGAGCAGGTTGGATTGATGCCCCAGGAGGAGCTCATAAGCCTCGCGGTTGAGAGACTCGATGGAATAGTGGGATGGCTGGTTCTTTTCGGCAGAAAGGCCATGGAAAAAGGGCTCTCCGAGAAGCTCATTGACGATGTTTTCGATGAGGCGAGAGCCCTTGCCATGGATGACTTCGAGAACTTTCTCTCAAAGAGACCGGCCGCGAGGAATCGGTACATCGAGATAATGAGGGCCATCGCCTATGGCAAGAGAACGTGGGAGGAAATAAAGGAACACCTCGAAAGGAAGGAGGGTAAAAGTGTGGCGGACAGTGTACTGGCGAGACTTTTAAAGGCGCTCGTCGATTCTTCGTTCCTTGAGAAGGTTAAAGAAGGCAGAAACGTCTACTACCACATTCCTGATCCAATACTGAAAGCGTGCTTCAAAGAAAAATAAGAGAGGCTCACGCGTTCCTCTTCTTCGTGAGGTACTCGTGGATTGCCCTAGCGGCCTTCCTTCCGTCACCCATCGCTAAAATTACCGTTGCCTCGCCCCTTATCGCGTCACCGCCAGCGAAGACTCCCGGAATGCTTGTCATCATGTTCTCATCAACGACTATCCTTCCGCGCTCGACCTTTAGACCGGGCGTGTTGACAATGAGCCTGTTGGGGTGCTTGCCGATTGCTATTATGACGGTGTCGGCCTCAATCGTGACGTATTCTCCAGTTCCGACTATCTTCCTCTTTCCGCGCTTGTCCCTCTCATCCAGAGCCTTCATCTTCTCGAACTTGACCGCTTTCACGTTGCCGTTCTCACCAAGGAACTCGACGGGGTTGATGAAGTACTCGAACTTTATGCCCTCTTCCTTGGCGTGCTCGACCTCCTCAATCCTCGCGCTGACGTCCTCCGGGCCGCGGCGGTAGGCGATGATGACCTCCGCTCCGAAGCGCCTCGCGCTCCTGGCCGCGTCCATGGCCGTGTTTCCGGCACCGATGACAACAACGCGCTTCCCGACCTTGACGGGGGTGTCGTACTCGGGGAACAGGTAGGCCTTCATGAGGTTCACGCGCGTGAGGAACTCGTTGGCGGTGTAGATTCCGTTGAGGTTTATGCCGG
>JAMOPD010000379.1 GCA_027064745.1 Thermococcaceae archaeon | reverse complement strand
TCACACGGCGGAGGTCCGGGGTTCGAATCCCCGCGGGCCCACCATTACAGCCCTTGCAAAGCAAGCTTTCTAAAATTTGACGATTGTGAAGGAGTTTCTTTTCGACGGTACTCTTTTGTAAGTGTTTCTCTTTTTAACTGACGGAAAATTATACACAATTCTAAAATGTGTCCGTATTCCGGGAGTCCATCCTTTAATTGAACAGTTCTGCAATGTTTCGCTTACTACAGAGCCCCTTCTTAAGTTGACTCCTCACTATGATCAAACTTTGAACCGTAAAGGCTAAATGCAAAGTTTTATAAAATAAACTCATCAGCTTAGCCTGAGGCGAGACCGGTGGGGCGGGAGATAAGCGAAGAAAAGCTCCAAAAGTATTTTAAAATAACCGAAGAAGCCCTCAGAACCTTAAAAATCGCTGTCCATGAAAAAAGCCTCCTCTATTCTGCAGCAAAAGACTTTTTAACCATGGCAGAGAGCTACTTCCGGGATGCTAAATATTACTATGAAAGAGGTGACTATGTCACTGCTTTCGCTGCGTTGAATTATGCCCACGGATTTATTGACGCCGGAGTGCGTCTGGGGGTATTCAAAGGAGAAGACGACAGACTGTTTGCTTTCGGGTGATGGAGATGGGAGAGAGTAACTATGTGGTTGTATTGGAAGCACCTATAATCGTGAGAGATGTTGAAACAGCAGAAGATGCCATAAATGTTGCAGTTTCAAAGGTTGCAAAGGCATTAAATAAGGAAAAGCTTGACTTTGTAAGGGTTGAAATAGGTTATTCCCAGTGCCCTGTTTGTGGAGCTCATTTTGAAAGTGCTTTTGTTATTGGCAATATTGGCCTTGTTGGAATATACCTCACAATCAAGGTTTATAACGCCCAGAGCATAGAGCACGCTGAGAGAATAGCCAAGGCTGTTGTTGGAAAAGCCCTGAAGAAGGTTCCACTAAAGGTTTTCGAGATCAAAGAACTTGCAGAGGGAGATAGAGGGGAAGGAATAGACATCTAATATTCCTCACTCTTTTTACTGTATCTTTAGCTTAGCGATACTGTGAGGAAGTCAGATGGCTCGCATACTGAATTTACTATCAGGCGCTCTCACAGGTTACCCTGACAGTATGACTTCTCACATAGCGATCTTTATTTCAACCATTTCAACCATTAAAACCCTCAAACCCTAAACCCTTAAAGCTTTTAAACACCCGCAAGCCAAATCACACTATAACCAGAGGAGGTTTTGTCATGGGAAAGTTCATCTTCGTGACCGGTGGTGTGCTCAGCGGGCTGGGAAAAGGTATTACAAGCGCATCGATAGGGCTTTTGATGAAATCGAGGGGTTTAAAGACAACCAACATAAAAATAGACCCCTATCTCAACTATGATGCAGGAACCATGAATCCATACCAGCACGGCGAGGTTTTTGTCCTCGACGATGGCGGAGAGGTTGACCTCGACCTCGGCAACTACGAGCGCTTTCTCGACACGAGCCTCAGCTTCGACCACAACATAACCACGGGAAAGGTGTATTCAGCTGTTATCGAGAAAGAGAGGCGGGGAGATTACCTCGGAGCTACAGTACAAGTGATTCCACACATAACTAATGAAATAAAGGAAAGAATCAGGAGGATTGCGAAGGAGTATGATGTTGTGATTGTTGAAGTTGGTGGAACCGTCGGCGACATAGAGAGCATGCCTTTCCTTGAAGCAGCAAGGCAGATGCAGCTGGAGGAGGGAAGGGAGAACGTCGCCTTCGTCCACGTCACCTACGTGCCGAAGCTCCGGGTTGTCGGCGAGCAGAAGACGAAGCCAACCCAACACAGCGTTAAGGAGCTTCGCTCTCTTGGAATCCTCCCCGACGCGATAGTTGCACGTTCTGAGGATCCTCTTGAGGGAGTAGCAAGAAAGAAGATAAGCCTCTTCACAAACGTACCGGAAGAGGCTGTAATCAGTGCCTATGATGTAGAGGACACATATGAAGTGCCACTACTTCTCGAAAAGGAAGGTCTTGGAAGATATCTCGCTAGAAGGCTTGGACTCGGCGAGAGAGAACCTGACCTAGATGCGTGGAGAGAAATAGTCGAAAAATACAAGTCCCTCAAAGAAACCGTCGAGATAGCCGTGGTTGGTAAATACGTTAAGCTTGCCGATTCATATCTCAGCATAAAAGAGGCGCTTAAGCATTCCAGCGTTGCCAATGGTGTTAAGGTAAAAATTCGATGGGTTGAGGCAGAAGACATTGAGAAATATGGAATCAAGCTAATTGAAGGCGTTGATGGAATTATAGTCCCAGGAGGATTCGGTGCAAGAGGCACAGAGGGCAAAATGATGGCAATCAAATATGCGAGAGAAAATGATATACCATTCCTTGGGATATGCTTTGGATTCCAGCTTACGGTGGTGGAGTTTGCCAGAAACGTTCTCGGCATGAAAGGGGCACACTCCACCGAAATCGATCCCCAGACACCCCATCCGGTTGTTGATCTGCTTCCCGAGCAGAGGGGAATTAACCACCTTGGAGGAACTATGCGGCTGGGTGCTTACCCCGTCAAAATAAAACCGAATACCCTTGCCAGAAGAGTCTACAGTAAGGAGCTTGTGTATGAGCGACACAGACATCGGTGGGAGGTCAATCCGAAATTCATTGAAAAGTTCGAAGATGCTGGATTAATATTCAGCGGAATTTCTGGAGATGATAAGAGAAGAATGGAAATCCTTGAATTGCCAGAGAACCGATACTTCATAGCGACACAGTTCCATCCTGAGTTCAAGTCCAGGCCTATGAATCCTGCTCCGGTTTTCAGAGAACTTGTGAAAGCTGCAAAATAACGTTATAGAAGCAAAAATTAAACCTCAAAACTTGAACTCCTCAAGCAGTAAATCAACATCCTCCCCCTTATCCTTCTTTTCCAGCTCAAGGTAAAATTCAAGCCCTCCTATCCACATTATGGCATATATCAAAGCCTGAAAAGGAGCTTCAATTAGGGCTGAAACTAACATTTTAGACCATCCTGAGGATATCATGGCTGCCATCATAGAGAAAGGTGCCATTATCATACTTATGACAAGTACTCCTATTAATAGAAGAGCTCCAAAGCCAAAGGTTGAAAGTATATTGCGGAATGCAAGACTAAAAGCCTCAAATGCTGCTCCGATATTACCCTTAATAACGTAGAGGGGTACCGTCATCGAGAGGAGACCCATCATGAATATAACGACAAAAAACTCTATCACGAGAACAAAAAATATGCCAGCAACGATTATACCTGCAGTACCTGAGAGCGCTCCTGCCCCTACAGGAATTAGGATTAACATTAACGGTAGGAGTATTATAATGAGTGCTATCGCACCAAAGATCAAATTGATAACAAAGACCTGAAGAAGGTGTCTGAAACCTTCAGATATCAGACCCCCAAGGCTGTACTCCTCTCCATTGGCAACCATATAGCTGCCCTTAATAACCGCATACTGAACTGCGGCCATGAGAAGGCTCGCGATAAGGGCATAGAGAAGAAGTTTTGGCAGATAGCTTCTCAGGGCTTCTATGTCTTTCTCAGGAAATGTTGAACCATGTTCTTCGAATATTACATTTCCCTGCTTCTGTATTGTCTGGGTCTGGTTAAAATTGAGCTCAGGGGCATTTCCAATAAGGTATGTGGAAATTGGAGCAAGAATCAGTGCGAATACCATTATCAGCAAAACCAGATTCTTATGAGAGGTTATCATAGTTATCGTATTTGAAAATGCATCTATAGCACCCATGTGTTTCACCACTCTAAACTCAGGTGTAATCATTTAAAACTCTTCCCTGAGAAAAGCTTATAAACGAACCTCCCAAAGAGGCGTTAGGGTTAAGCTCATAAGAGGTGAGAGAGATGAGTATATGGCAGGGAAGATCACTTAGAAAGCCTTCAGGTGGTAGAATCATCCTCGCAAGGAAAAAGAGAAAGAGGGAGCTCGGAAGGGAGCCAGCTTTTACAAGGGTAGCCGAAGAAAATGAAAAGAAGAAGTTCATCAGAACATATGGTGGAAACAGAAAGGTGCGCTTGATTGAGGCTCTTTATGCCAACGTTTTTGAGAATGGGAAAGGCAGAAAAGTTAAGATACTAAACGTCATCGAGAACCCAGCAAACAGACAGTACGTCAGGAGAGATATCATAACCAAGGGCGCCATCATCGAAACTGAGATAGGTAAGGCCATAGTTACATCAAGACCCGGACAGCACGGCGTTGTCAATGCTGTTCTCATAAAGGAAGAGAACGCTTGACTTCTTTTCATTTACTTCTCAGAGATATCGAAATTTTTATCTGTTCTGACATCTAATTCATTTTGAGTGAGGAAAGTGGACATTGGTAAGTTTCAAATCCTCACATTTGTTTTTATCTTCGTGCTCCTGAGAGCGGATAGCTCAAGACCTGACCAAAAACTTCGCTGACTATGAAAGAGTGAAAGTAGCTTATGGTTATGTTGGGTACCATGCAGCTGATTATGGCGGTGAAATGCCATCATACTATTATGGTCTAACGCTAGCTTTCAAGGCATATGGCATACCGACTATACTAAACTCCTATGACGAGCAAACTGAATACTCGGGTATATATCCAATTCATTTCAGCGAAGTTGAATCCCTCAGGAGCATTCCCAGGCTCTATATAGTGGATGTGGGCTTTGCATCTGTTTTTGGGGTAAAAGACCTCGGTTACCGTGTGGAGAACATCGTGGCCATTGAGTTGCTGAGGAGAAAGTATTACCGCGAGCCGAGGTTGAGCGTGAGCTACTGGATGGATTCTAAGGGCGAGGTGGACTTCGTTGTTTCACTTGGCTTTAGGGTTAAAGAACTGATCCAAGTTAGCTATGATATCGATGACCCCCAAGACCAAACGAAGAGAAGTTGAAGCGTTACTGAGGGCATCCAAGGAGCTGAAATGTAATAATCTATAAGGTTATCACCTGGGATTACGAGGCTAACAAGTGAAGTTTATCCCCCTGTGGAAGTTTTTGTTGGAGGGTTGAGTATGATGAGATTAAAGATCGCCCGGCGTTTTCACCGAAAAACTGCTGAAAAACACCGTAAGTTCATAATGTCCGTTGTTTTAGTGGGTTCCTCAGCACGGAAAGACTTTGGAATCGAGAGTGATCTGCTGACTGATAGATGACACCCATCCTGACTTCAAGCCCGAAGTTCAGAAGAAGATAGAGGAAGATATAGCCCAAGATCAGCATGTCAATCGCAGACGCCCAGAAGGAGGTAGTGAATCCAATAACAGGCGAAAGAGTAAAAACGTAAGTTTCACCCCCATTTTCTTTATGGAGAAATGCCATAAATCAATATTTCCTAACAAACTTTACACTGCCATTGACTTCTCAAGCTTCACGATAGTGTTAACAATAATAAGGAGCATCAGAGCTCAAGCTCTTCCCTGTACTTTTTCAGTTCTCTCTCCACAGTCCGTTTTGCCTGCTCTTCGATCATCGGTTTAACCAGCCCTATGACGCACCTCTTCATCTCATCGAGGCCTTCACCTCTAAGGGCCGATATCCTAAGCGGCTCAATGCCCTTCGACCTGACGAACTCCTCCACTTCCTTAATCTTCTCTTCATCAGCAATATCCACTTTATTGAGCACAACTATGAATGGAAACTCTCTGAATTCGTTGTAAATCTCCTCAAAGAGATGCATTTGCTCCGTTATTGGATAGCCACAGTGCTCACTGGGATCGAAAATGTAAATAATAACCTTCCCAAGGTGCTTCAACGCCAAAATCGCCTGTCTTTCTATCTCATTCCTTTGGCTTAGCGGCCTGTCGAGAAGTCCGGGCGTATCTATAACCTGATACCTGAGATAGTGCTCCTCAAACTGGCCAACATTTATGCCCTTAGTTGTGAATGGGTAGCTGGCCACTTCAGGCTTCGCGTTGGTTAAAGCCCTGAGGAGAGTTGACTTGCCAACATTGGGATGACCCGCTATAACAATCGTCGGAAGGTCAAGCTCAATAACGGGGAGTTCCCTGAGCACATTTCTTGCCTGATTGAGATATTCGAGATTCTCACCTATATCCTTGATGACACTTGCGACTCTGCCGTAGAACTGTCTTCTAAGCTGGGCAATTTCATTAGGATCCTTTGAATACCTTATCTTCTCTGCATACCTCTGCTCAAGGGTTCGTATTGTCTTCACTGCCCAGTTTACAGAGGCTAAAGCCTTATGAAACATCTTTCTATCAACGAGTGTATCGACTAACTCCTGGTAGAATGGAGGTAGGGTTGAGACTCCAGGTGTTCTGTTCAGAATTTTTTTTAAGCTGTCCCTAAGA
>JAMOPD010000378.1 GCA_027064745.1 Thermococcaceae archaeon | reverse complement strand
CTTGATCCATCAAGCTTTCAGGTACATGTTATGAAAAATGGCAAAATCGTCATGAGCAGAAGCGGTGAATTTGTCAAAGAAATAGAAGAGAAGGGATTCCAGAAAATCTTTGAGGAGGTAGGCATATGAATACAATAGAAATTGAAATTGAAGAAGCCAAGAAAATCATAGCCCAGGAAATAGAAAATCTCGCAGAGAGGAACAAGGAACCAGAATGGATGACCCGTATTAGATACAGAGGACTCGAAGCTTTTGAGAAGGCTCCTCACAATGATCCCGTCATATCAATTGATCAACTGCTGCATTTCATAGCAAAACCTGAAACTGCAGAAATACCAGAAATTAAGAGCCTCGAGGATTTGCCACAGGAGATGAAAGCTTTGCTAGATAGACTAGGAATAAGCGAAGTTGAACAGAAGTACATCGCAGGCTTGGCCGTTCAGACGGACACCAGCATTATTTATAATCAGTTTCTGAAGGAATGGGAGAAGAAAGGTCTTATAGTTCTCCCAATGGAGGAGGCTGTTAGGAAGTATCCTGATGTCGTCAAAAAGCACTTCCTCAAGATGTTCAATCCGCATGAAAGCAAAATGGCAGCTTATCATACTGCAGTATGGAACGGTGGAATCTTCTTGTATGTGAAAGAAGGTCTCAAGGTTCCGTTTCCGCTTCATCTGTTTTTCCTCATTCAGGAAAGCTCCCTCGCTCAAGCCCCACATATAATCATCATCGCCGAGAAGAACACCGAATTTCACTTGATAGAAGGCTGCACTTCTCCCGTCCTGGTGAGGCATTCCCTTCATCTTGACATGACAGAGGCATATCTCCATGATAATGCTAATGCAAAGCTAACTGTTCTGCAGAACTGGCCTGAATACGTGCATACGAGACCTATGACAAGAGCCAGAATAGGAAAAGGAGCAAAGTTCCTGAATACTACAGTTACATTGGGCTCAGGAAAATCCAATATTGCAAATCCAAGATACTGGGTTAATGAAAATGGCTATGCAGAGCTAAATGGTATCATCCTTGGACAGAAAGACTTCTATGTTGATCTCGGTGGTGAGATGTATCTCCAAGGCAAAAACGCCGCTGGAATAAACGCGAGTAAAGCAGTCATAATGGACAGCTCCACAGTGATAACGCGGGGAATTATATACGCTCAGGCTCCAAAGTCAAAGGGTCATATAAGCTGTGATGCTCTTTTGATGAGTGATAGTGATAAAGCCAGAATGGAGACATACCCCGGATTGGTCTCACAGGTTGATGATGCTGAGCTGAGTCATGAGGCGGCTATAGGAAAGATAAAAGAAGAAGAATTGTTCTATCTTATGTCCAGAGGTTTGGATGAGGAAAAAGCGACACAGCTCATAGTTAAAGGGTTCCTTGATCCAATGCTTAAGGATATTCCAACAGAGTTCCTTGTAGAGATAAGGAAGATTATTGAACTTGCAGTAAGTGGAGGCATGTGATTTCGAAATTTATTCTGTTTTTTCTATTCATTTCGAATTTTAAAAGATTTTAGAGCATAAAATCGAGTTACAGTTTTTAAACCGTTAGTCTTTATCATTTTATTCAGCAGGAGGTGAAAACATGGATCCTATGACAAAAGCATTTGAAGAAGCTAAGAAAAATCCAAAAATGAGGAAAAATTAAAGGTGAAAGCCGCTTATTCAATGTTTTTATTCATAATGTTTCTTGGTGTAATATTTATCACCATAGGAACTATAATGGCGTCCAAAACTGGTAGCTTCCTTGGATTAAGCAAACTACAGTTTATGGAACTTAGGAGCAAATACGGAATCATCATGATGTTCTTAATTTTAATTCACCTCACGATGAATAGAAGCATTATGAAAAAAGAGCTTGAGATTCTTTTTGAATAGTTCATTTTTTATTTAATTATTGAATTCAGTTTTTAGCTAATTCTTTAACAAGCTCTACAACCTTTGATACTGCTTTCTCAACTTCCTCGCTAAGCTCCATTCCCAACTCAACTTCTTTCGCAACAACACCGATAAAGTGGAGCTCCACATTTTTTAGGCGCTCATCCAAAGCCATCAAAAGCTTCAGACCATCTATAGCCCCCATGAAGTGGGCGCTTCTAATTTCTGCTTTCAGCTTCTCAAAAACCTCCTCATCGCTGAGGTGGATGACTTCACCCGGCTTGAACTTTTCGCTTAAGATGGCATCGATGATTATCAAGCGCTCTTCTCCATTGTAGTACCTCTGAAGCCTGAATATGTCTGTGCCAACCTCAATGACGTTATATCCTTTTTGAGCCAAGATTCTACCCACTTTAAGACCAACGCCGTCATCTTTCATGAGTTCGTTTCCTAAGGCTAAGATAAGTGTTTCCATGCTTATACCCCCAAAGAGAAAAGGGAGTTAAGGAATATAAAAAGGTAAAGTCAGAGCTTAACCACGTGCACTGAACATGAGATACATGGGTCGTAGGCTCTAACTGTCATCTCTGTCAAATACTTCAAGCGCTCTGGGGTATCTTGGCAGTGCTTCTCAGCCATCATCCTAACATGGCGCTCCATTATAGCTAAGTTCATTGCCGTTGGTGTGATTATGTCTGCATATACAACCCTTCCGTCTTTAACTTCGATTGTGTATGCCACGAGACCTCTCGGGGCCTCTGTGATACTGACACCACGACCATCTCTTATCTCAACCTCATCCCTCGGCTTAATTGGCCACTTTGCAAGAATATCACCAATTATATCTATAGCCCTCTCTATGAAGTAGACAAGCTCAAGCGCCTGGGCGAAGTTGTTGGCAAAACAGTTGTCATAACGAAGGAGATCTTTGTACTGTGCATAAAGTTCTTTGGCCCTACCATAGAGCAGATCAGCGTTGTTAACTATTCTTGAGATTGCACCGACTATGAAAGGCTTTTCGCCGTTGTAGAATGAGTGCTTTGCAAAGCTGTGCTCCACAACACGCTCAACGATGTGCTTTTGATAATCCTCAACAGGGAACTCAAAGCCGTCGCTTACCTTTACATAATCTCCAAAGATGCCATAAATACCGTTTCTCGGCTTAATGGCCATATGTATCATTTCTTTGTCCTTAACCTCTTCATACTGCTCGAGCTTTGAAAAAAGTTCTACGGTATGCTCAGCCATTGGGAAGGCCTCTTTAAGACCTTCTCTCAGCTCCTCAAACTGTGCTCTTGTTGGAAGCTTTCCAAAACCTCCCATTATGGCGTTTTCCTGATGAATTGCCCTCGATCCAATGGCATCCATTATCCTTGCTCCAATGTTCTTCAATGCCATGGCACATCTAATCTCTTTTCCATATTTATCAAGCATCTCAAGAGGATTGGAGTAACCGAGGTAGTCCGGGAGGACGAGCAGGTAAAGATGAAGAGCATGGCTCTCAATCATGTCGCCTATATATAAGAGATCCCTCAAGTCCTGTATCTCCTCCCTTGGGGTAAATCCAACAGCCTTCTCAGCTGCTTCTATGGCGGTGAGCTTGTGAGCTGCTGAACAGAATGAGCAAATTCTCGGATAAACGGCCAAGGCTTCTTCAACCTTCTTGCCTATTGTTATGGCCTCGAAAAAGCGCGGTCCCTCGATGATGTTTAACTTAACCTCCTTAACGCCTTCGTCACTCATGATTATCTCAATTCCGCCTTTTCCTTCTACACGTGCGATGTGATCAACAGTAATTGGTATATACATCATTCTCCCTCCTCAAAGATTTTGTTAACCATCTCTTCCAGTTTTGGGTTGTGGGCATTGAATATTCTCATTCTCTCGAGGATTTCTTCCTTGCTGAGGCCTTTCTCCTTGAAAACTCTCGCCAATGAGTCGAACCAAGCAACGTTGTAGCCTATCGCTCCCCTGCATCCGATGCACGCTATGCCGTAGGCGGGACAGCGGGCGTTACACCCAGCCCTTGTTATCGGGCCGAGACACGGCTCGCCTTTCTCTATGAGAACGCATGGGTTGCCGTTTAAGCGACACTCAAGGCAGACAGGGTAGTCAATGTCCTCGGGCCAAGAGCCTATTAGAAGGGTTCCGAGAGCGTAGATGAAGTCCTTCTTCTCCGGCGGACAGCCGTAGATGTTGTAGTCCACCTTGATGTACTTCGAGACCGGCTCTGCCATCTTGGGTTTGAACTTGACCTTTCCGTCGCCGTAGACAGTCTTCCAGAGTTCCTCAAGGGGCTTGTCCTTCTCCCAGCTCTGCACTCCACCCTGAACGGCACAGGAGCCGACCGCGACGACAATCTTCGCGTTCTCGCGGATTTTCTTGACGAGCTCGACCTCCTCCTCCGTTGAAACACTTCCCTCAATGAGAGCGATGTCAACCTGTGCGTTTTCATCGCTGTTCCTGTCGAGCATGAACCAGCATTCTATCCCGATTTTTTCGAGAGCCTGAACTAGCTCGTCTATCATCGCGAACTGCAACTGACAGCCGTAGCATGAGGTTAGAGCGTAAAACCCAATCTTCGCCTTTCTTCCCATTCCCACCACCTCAATCCAGCAGGCCGGGCGTTGATACTATGTCGAAGTACGTGAAGACAGGCCCGTCTCTGCAGACGTACTTGAGGGACGTGCTCGTTCCAACGACGCAATGACCGCATTTTCCTATTCCGCACTTCATCTTCCTCTCCAGCGTGACGAATATGTTCTCTGGCCTGTAACCGTAGTTGATGAGGGATTCAAAGACAGCCTTATACATCCTCGGCGGGCCGCAGACGGCAACTGCAGTCTTTTTGGGATTAGTGTTTGCCTCTATGATAAAGTTCTGCGGCCTTCCGTGGAGACCCGGCCACTCCTTATCACGAGTGACGCTCTGAATTATCTTGACGTTCTCAGCTTCAGCCATATCTTTCATAGCCTCGAGCTCCTTGTAGAAGAGCAAATCCTTGCCGTAGCGGGCGGTATTGATGAAGGTTATGTTTCCGTACTTCCAGCGGTTGTCCATGGCATAGAGGAAGACGCTCCTGAGCGGTGCCGTTCCCAAACCAGCCGCGATAAGGAGTATGTCCATTCCCTCCCACTCGTCAATGGGGAAGCCGTTTCCGTACGGCCCGCGAACGAGGACGGTATCACCGGGCTGGAGCCTGTGGATGACGGTAGTTACTCTCCCAGCTTTCCTTATACAGAGCTCAAAGAAGCCCCTCTTCATTGGCGATGAGCATATGCTTATTGGAACCTCTCCAACGCCCGGAATTGTAAGCTGGACGAACTGACCGGGTTTGAATGTCCATTTATCAGCTATCTCTGGGTTTTCAAACCTGAACAGAAACAGCTTCTCCCTTTCCGTCAGTTGATATACCCTGAGAACCTTGACTCTATCGAGGGCGTAGGGGTTGTCCCTGTTCATATGTCTTCACCTCCAATGTCTTTAGCATATGCAAAACCTTTCTTTGGAATTTCCTCGCTCAGCTTCGGGGGACAGGATGACTCTTCCAATCCGACTATGGTCCTGAGATTCTTCACGAAATCAATGCCCGCTGGACAGAAGGCGGTACAGCGACCACAACCGACGCAGAAGTTGATTCCGAGCTTCCAGTGGAAGGACATCTTGCAGAGGTAGCGGTTCATGAAGCGGTCCTTCTTCGTCGGCCTAAAGTTGTGGCCACCGGCAACGAGGCCGTGGCTCCTGAACTTACACGAGTCCCAGCGCCTCTCCCTGTATCCGGTGTCCCCGTCGAGGTTCACCACGTCCTGAACCTCGTAGCAGCGGCAGGTCGGACACACCGTGCTGCAGATTCCGCAGGCGAGGCACTTCTCCGCCTCTTTCTCCCAGAGCGGGTGCTCCATCTCAAGTTCGAGGAGGTAGTGGATGTTATCCCACTCTTCATGATACTTAAAGGCCTGAGCGCGCTTCCTCTCGAACTCCCTGAAGTTGCAGATATCCTCCGGTGTGACTTCAGTGAAGAGTTTGATGTTCTTGTCAACCATCCTATGGCCTGTGGGGGTTCCTATCCTTATTAGCCAGCCGTCGGGGAGCTCGTGGAAGAACAGGTCGAAGCCATCATGCTCGAAGTCTGTCCTGAGCAGGTTACAGAAGCAATACTCGTCGGGCATACAGCTTATTCCGATGATTATACTTTTTTCACGCCTGACTTTGTAGTACTTGTCGGGATACTCATCCAGGTATACGCTGTCGAGTATCTTCAGGCCGTATATGTCACAGGAGTGGAGACCGAAAAGGATGAAGGGTTCAACCTCGGGGATTACCTCCTTGTACTCCGCCTTTGAGATGCTGAATTCAAAGAGTTTCTCTCTCGGGAGGAAGAAGAACTTCTTCGGCGGCATTATGGTTCTGACGTAGTTGAATTCAATCTTTCTG
>JAMOPD010000377.1 GCA_027064745.1 Thermococcaceae archaeon | reverse complement strand
CTTATAAAAAGGGCAGTTCAGAATTCAAAAACTTATCAGGATTCCAATCCAAACTTCGGTGTCATAACCCTTGAAATTCCGCTTGTTATGGCGCTTTCAATGTCAAAGCATATATACGAAGCGAGGGAAATCGTCATGAGGCTTATAGATGAATCGACGGTAAGGGACACGATGGAGTTCTACAAAGCCATAAGAACCGCCAGCCCTAAAGGTGTTAAAAGCGGTGTCAAATACGATGTTTATTCAGATGGGGTTTTTGAAGAGCTTTTCAGGAATAGGATAAATTTGAAGAAACTCGCTGAGATGAGCTGTGAGAGGGAACTTATATTCTGTGAGTGGCTCAACGGGTATGAGCTAAGCTATAAAACCTTCTTCCGACTTAAGGAAGTTCTGCAGAGCAAAAGCCTTGAGGAGGGGGTTGTTGAGGTCTTTCTGGAACTTCTCAGCCAGATTCCTGATACCCTGATAATCAGAAAAGCAGGAAAAGAAGAAGCAGAACTCGTGCAGAAAAAAGCGAAAGCGGTTCTAAAGGGCAAGATGAATATTAAAGAATTCGACTTATTTCTACGGGAAAAAGGAGACCTGAGAAATCCCGGGAGTTTAGCGGATATAATGGCGGTCTCTCTGAGTCTTCTCATTCTGGACGGGTACAGACTCACGATCAATCCACGACCCTGAACCTCTTTGCACCTCCCATGCCAAGTCCGAGACTTTTCGAGTCAATAACAACTGCCTCTTTCCCAAGCTCCTCAACAACACTAATCCTAAAGCCTGAAACTTCGGTAACTCCTTCATCTCCTCCAAACTCTTCATTAACTTGAGCTTTCAAAAATTCGTATGCTTCTTTTCCAAAGAGAACGACATCTGGCTCAAATCCATCCATTTTCAGTTCATTTGCCTTTTCCTCAACGGCGCTGAGAACCCTGATTAATTCCCCTCTCACTTTTATCACCCTGTGCTTCTCTGGGAATACAAAATTTAAAGGTTTTCCATTCAGATTCCAGGCTACAGAAATTTATTGCACAAAAAATGATGAGGGGGTTACTCATCGATAATTTCGTATGTGTATGTTACCTCAGCACCGCTCAGCTTTATGTGGGCCGATGCGGAGCAGTGTTTTTCCTGACTTAGCTTAATGGCTCTTTTCACTTTCTTGGGGTCGACGTTGCCTTTTATTTTGTAGTGGAAGTGCATTTTGCGGTATACTCTTAATCACCACTTATCTCGACTCTCTCATTTTCTTTAGTATCATAACAATGCCATAAGCTGTGCATCCAGCAACACCTAGGAGAAGGAGCTTCATGGGGCTTATGTTACCTCTCCAAGGATTACAGAGCACTTATCATCACTTATTCTCCCTATGAACTGATGCCTTTTAACCCTTGACTTTACCCGTAACTGCTTCTCCTATGATACCATCACCGAGAGTTGGAGAAGAATTTTAAATGTCTTTCTGCAACCCTTAATTATGTATATCAGGCCATTTGATCCATGGAAATCGAAACTCTGCACATGCCCCTTCAAATATACCTTGAACATATACACAGGCTGTGATCATGCATGCGTATACTGCTACATAACCTCATACATCCCACGGGCGTTTAAAGTTCGAATCAAAGAGAATCTCCTCCCTAAGCTTGAAAGGGAGCTGAGAAAGCTAGATAAAAGGTTTATTGTGTCACTTTCCTACTCTTCAGACCCCTATCCGACGGTTGAGCAGGAGCTGGGGATAACACGGAAGGTTCTCCAGCTTTTCAAAAGATACGATGTGAGGTGCATGCTGCTGACGAAGTCGGACATCTTTGGGAGGGACATTGATATTCTCAGTGAGCTCAAGTGTGCGATTGGAATAACCGTAACGACTGTTAATGAAGGGAAAGCTTCCCTCCTTGAGCCAAACGCTCCTAGGCCGAGCTCCAGGATTAAAGCCCTCAAAAAAGCCAAAAAAGCAGGGATTCCAGTCTATGCTCGTATTGACCCGATAATACCTTTTTACACATGGGAAGATTTTGATGAAACACTTGATGCATTGAGCTTTGTGCAACACATAACAGTTTCAACCTTAAAGCTGAGGCCAGATTCATGGAAGAGAATGGAGGCTAAGTTTCCCGCTCTTATGAAAAAACTGAGTCCTTTGTATAAAAAGGGAGAGAGAATTGGAGGTTATTATTATCTTCCCAGAGACTTCAGGTTTGAGATACTTAAAAAGGCCAGAAAAAAAGTGGAAGATAAGGGTATTACATTTGGCTCTTGTCGGGAGGATTATTACTCTCATCCAACTTGTGATGGTTCTCATCTTGTTCCTCTTTAGAAGCTTCTTCAGATCCTCTTATCTGGGCTTCCAACTCCCTAACTTCCAGCTCTCTCTTTGCTTCTCGGTATTCTGTAGCTTTTTTGACAAGAGCGTTGAAGAGAGGCTGCATTTCATCAAGATATTCTGCTCGCCACTGAACACCAAGTATAAATTCCTCTTCACCTTCTATTGCCTCGATTATTCCGTCAACTGTATGGGCCACTGGTCTCAACCCTTCTCCAATCTTTTTAATTGCCTGATGATGGAAGCTATTGACACCAAGAAAAACCTCGGTGGTTCCCATTATATCCAGCGATTCCCTTAGGATCTTATAAAGCTTCGAATCGACTTTTATCCTCACATCATGGACTTTTTGTGAGGGTTTTATCTTTGATAAATCCCAATCATGCTTTAAAGCCCGGCCTATTTTTGTTGCTACATCCTGATACAACGTACCCCCAAGAGCGACATTTATAACCTGGGAACCTCTTCCTAAGCCTAATATTGGGATTCCACGTTCTATTGCAGCTCTCACAAGGGTTATTTCAAAAAAGTCTCTTTCAACATTCACAGCTCTCAAATGATTTGAGGGATCTTCACCATAAAATTTTGGATGTATATCGGGTCCGCCAACTAGGAGCAGTCCATCGATAACACTCAAAACATCTTCAATGGAGCCCATATCATGTTCAAAAACTATTGGAATACCACCTCCATCTCTTATTCTTTTCAGATAGATGGTATCAAGAATCAACTTGCTTTCATGCCAGTCTACAGGTGCAATAATCCCAATCAGCGGCTTCACAAAAATCACCTCACTGCACGATACCAAGCTTTTGGTATAAAACTGTTGCCGTTTGTAAGAGAATTCCAATTATGTATTTAGTTCAGCTCACATAGACATGTGTGTCTGATGGATATAAAATAAAAATAAAAACTAGATTTAGCCTTTTATCTCTTCTTCTAAAACTTCTGCAAGCCGCTTAATTCCTTCTCTAATCTTATCCTCTGGCACATAGGTGAAGTTCAGGCGCATGGTATTTTTAACATTCCTTTCGGCAAAGAATGCTTCGCCCGGAACGTATGCGACTCCTTTTGCAATAGCCTTTTCAAAGGTCATTTTTGTATCAATGCCCTCTGGTAGGGTGACCCATACAAACATTCCCCCTTCTGGTTTGGTCCATTTAACTCCCTCGGGCATGTATTCCTCAAGAGCCTCAAGCATTGCATTCCTTCTTGGCCGGTAGAATTCGATGATCTTTGGAATCTGTCTGTCGAGATGACCATCTGCAACGTATTTCCAGGCAATTACCTGACTAAAGGTGTTTGTACAGAGATCAATGGCTTGTTTAGCAATCTCTATCTTTCTTATGAAGTGCGGTTCAGCGGCAATCCATCCTATTCTGAAACCTGGAGCGAGTATTTTTGAGAATGTTCCGAGGTAGATAACCCTCCCTTCGTCGTCAAAGTGTTTGACAGGTTTTACAGGCTTCCCAGAGTAGCGAAGCTCGCTGTACGGATTATCCTCGACTATTATAAAGTCATATTCATGTGCAAGTTCAACAAGCTTTTTCCTTCTCTCCTCGCTCATCGTAACGCCAGCGGGATTCTGGAACGTGGAGACAGTATAGATAAACTTGATTTTCTTTCCTTCAGCCTTTAGCTTCCTTAGCTTTTCTTCTAAGATATCTGTTATCATTCCATCATCGTCCATTGGAACCGACATAAACCTAGGCTCATAATATCTGAATGCATTTAAAGCAGCGAGATACGTTGGGGCTTCAACAGCAACTATATCTCCAGGATTTATGAAAACTCTGCCTATAAGATCCAATGCCTGCTGTGATCCAGCTGTTGTCATAATCTCGACCTTTGACATCGGGAGATCATAGCGTTTCCTCATCCACTCAGCTAAAGCTAAACGAAGTGGAGTGTAGCCTTTAGTTGTGCCGTACTGAAGAGCTCTATCAGCATGCTTCTCAAGAACCTCTTGGGCGATTTCTCTGATAGTCTCAATAGGGAACGTTTCGGGAGCGGGCAATCCTCCGGCGAGCGATATAACATCAGAGGTTTCAACGAGCTTTAACAATTCCCTAATCTCCGAAGCTTTCATCCCTAAGGCTTTTTCCGAAAAATAGGCTTCGAAATTGAGAGCTCCAGCCTCTAATTTTTTCATAAGTTTCTCCTCCATTCCAACACCTCCAAATGAACATTTCAGTCCATGTCCCCAATTATATACATAGAAAGTTTGCGGCGATTAAATATAAACCTTTCTGCAATGGTCGTTAATGGGGTTTATCTATGTAAAGGACTTTTTGGAAGTAATTTTATGAACATCAAAGTTCTTTTAAATTCATCAATGAACAAAAGATGTAATGCCATTTGGGTGATTAAATCAATCAATGAACAGAAGAGGTAGTGTTTGTTTGGAATGGAATATTTTTGGAAGTAATTTTATGCACGTTAAAGTTCTTTCAGATTCATTAAGGAACAAAAGAGGTAATGTCATTTGGGTGAAGTATATAAACCTCAATATCCTAATCTTAAGTTACTGAAAGGAGGTGGTAGAGTGCCAGTGGTTAAGGAGGTTCATGAAATAGCCCACAAAATCAGTTCTATGGAGATCAGAGGAGCTGGGAAAATAGCCCGCTTCGCGGCCTATGCGCTCCAGCTTCAGGCCGAGAAAAGTAAAGCGACGAATGTTGACGATTTTTGGTACGAAATGAAGCAGGCCGCCAAGATACTGTACGAGACTAGGCCCACAGCAGTTTCACTCCCCAATGCGCTCCGTTACGTCATGCACCGCGGTAAAATCGCCTACGAGAGCGGTGCTGAGTTAGAGCAGCTCCGCTTCATCATCATAAACGCCGCGAAGGAGTTTATCCATAACTCTGAGAAGGCCATCGAGAGGATAGGCGAGATGGGGGCGAAGCGCATAGAGGACGGTGACGTCATAATGACGCACTGCCACAGCAAAGCCGCCATAAGCGTAATGAAGACCGCCTGGGAGCAGGGCAAGGACATAAAGGTCATCGTCACCGAGACGAGGCCCAAGTGGCAG
Organism: Thermococcaceae archaeon; assembly: GCA_027064745.1. Taxonomy (GTDB): domain Archaea; phylum Methanobacteriota_B; class Thermococci; order Thermococcales; family Thermococcaceae; genus Thermococcus. The sequence continues at coordinate 1,015 of JAMOPD010000377.1, read as the reverse complement.
GGCAAGATCACCGCAAAGGAGCTCGCCAGCTACGGCATTCCAGTCATCTATGTCGTTGATTCCGCTGCCAGACACTACATGAAGATGACCGACAAGGTGGTTATGGGAGCTGACAGCATAACGGTCAACGGAGCCATCATAAACAAGATAGGCACAGCTCTCATAGCCCTCACCGCCAAGGAGCACAGGGTATGGACAATGATAGCGGCCGAGACTTACAAGTTCCACCCGGAGACGATGCTTGGCCAGCTGGTGGAGATAGAGATGCGCGACCCGACAGAGGTCATTCCCGAGGAGGAGCTCAGGGCATGGCCTAAGAACATAGAGGTTTGGAATCCGGCCTTTGATGTAACTCCCCCGGAATACATCGACGTCATCATAACCGAGCGCGGAATAATCCCGCCGAGTGCCGCTATTGATATTCTCAAAGAGGAGTTCGGCTGGGCGTTAAAGTACAGGGAGCCTTGGGAGGACTAGACTTGGAGCTCCCTTGATATTCACACAGCCTGTAGATAGCCCACGTCATCCCTATTTTTCATGTTTATTATCCTCATGACAACGCCCATTCCATTCTTGGCTTCCCTGACTTGGTAAACATCCTCGGCAAAAGTCAGAATGAGAGCCTCTTTTTCTCCAAAGGTCAATGCCCCAGTCTTGGCGGAGTTAAGGAGATGGATGTCCTTTCGTCCAATGGGTTCTCCTGCGATTTCAAATGAATGCTCCTCGGCAGGTACCTTTCGAGATTTTGATTTCAGGATCCGCAGGAGTGAAAAGAAATGAGGGTATATTCGTTTTCTCCTGAGTTCTGTCCTAACGACCTCGATATGTCTTGAGTACTCCTTTGCGGTCTCGGGGTTGAAGACAACAACCGTGTCCTCCCTCCTCAGGGGCCTGACCAAAATCTCATACGCGGTTTTTGTTTCTTCATCTTCTCGTAAGCCCTTTTCCGGCCTCAAGGGCATATCTAAGCACGTTGGTGTCAATGACAATCACAACTGCCATTTCAATCACGCCT
>JAMOPD010000376.1 GCA_027064745.1 Thermococcaceae archaeon | reverse complement strand
CTTCTTTAGCCAGCTTCCTCCTGAATTCGCTTGGCTCAGAGACTATAACAGGATAAGCACCACTTGCTTTGGCAACTGTTATGCCAAGAAGTCCCAGAGGTCCAGCACCTGTTATGAGTGTGCTCTTTCCAGCTATTGGACCGGCAAGAACAGTATCAACAGCATTTCCAAGGGGTTCTTGGAGGGAAGCATATTCTGGGGGCATTCCTTTTGGATTCTTCCAAGCATTCTGAGCAGGAACAATAGCATATTCGGCAAATACACCATCCATGTCGACACCGAATATCTTGGTGTTCTGACAGATATGATAGTTTCCCGTTCTACACTGATAGCACTTGCCACAGACAATATGGGTTTCTGCGCTTATGTAGTCTCCAACTTGGACAGTGTCTACACCCAGGCCAACCTCGATTACCTCACCGGCAACCTCATGTCCCATTATCTGTGGTGGTTTAATCCTGCTCTGGGCCCACTCGTTCCATTCATAGATATGCAAATCAGTTCCACAGATAGTAGTTGCAAGAACCTTGATGAGAACTTCTCCTGGTCCAGGTTTTGGTATATCAACTTCAACAAGTTCTGCTCCATAGGCAGGTTTTGTCTTCATAATTGCGATCATTTTTCCGTCCATCTTTATCATCTCCATAAAACGGTTACATGAGTATCTAAACGAACATCTGATATAAATCTTTTGAACACATGCTGTTGTCAGAATGCTTGATAACAAACAAATCTACGACTATTAAGTGGGCTGTCTAGCTTATCCTGTATGCGTGATGCTCTCAGGATAACCTGATGCGCTTTGTTTATTATCAATCTGTTTCACTACCGGGAGCTGTCTTTTGACTTATCTTTACAGTGTCGTATGTGTGATACTGTCAGGAGTTAGAAGGCCTCCCAGGCGCTCCCACCTGTTATCCTGATAATATAGTATGTGTTGAACAAAGCTTTAAATACCCAAAAGACATTTCTTATAATGCAATCCCCCTGTTGGTGGTGTCTGAGTTGGAAGGCAGAAGGTTTGAAGGTAGACAAAAGAAGAGATTCAGCCCCCAACCCCCTGTTAAAGTCGGTGAAAGATATAAAGTAAAGATTGAAGCCATGGGGAAGGGTGGGGATGGCATCGCAAAAATTAGAGGCTTTGTTATTTTTGTGCCAAAAACCCAAATCGGAGATGAGGTTGAGATTGTCATAAATAACGTAAAACAAAAGTTTGCATTCGCTGAAGTCATTGGGTAATTATTTGGAGTTTGTTTTTCTTTTGATTTATACTTTTTGAAAGTGTGTTAAGATAGGTTTAAGTACCAAAGCTGGTTTTTGAGCATTAACCTCCATTCTCTCAATAACCAATAGAAAAGTGATTGATCTATTATCAAACGCTCCCCAGTTATCCTTAAAGTATCACTTTTTGATACTGTCACGATAAGTCAGACTGCCCGCCAGGTGCTTCCACGGTTATCCTTAAAGTATCACTCTTTATCAGAAAACCTTATATTCTGTTTAAGCTAAAAATTACGTGAATAGAGAGGAGTACTAAGAGGGAGCCTAAATGGCAGTTGTTATTGTAACTGGAAGGGGAGGAGCTGGGAAAACTACTACAACAGCTAATCTAAGTGTCTATTTTGCCAGCAGGGAATATCGTGCTCTGGCTATTGATGGTGATCTCTATCTGCCAAATCTTGGATTTCACTTTGCCCTTGAAAACGTTAAATATACCCTCCACTCCCTTTTGAAAGATCCAAATATGGATCCTGAGTGGGCCATATACAAACACTCTGAAACCGGTGTCTATGTAATGCCTGGTAGTACAAACCTTCAAGATGTTCTCGGAATCTCTCCAAAAAGATTAAGAGATATAGTTGAAGACATGAAGTATAAATTTGGCGTTGTTTTTGTGGATTCTCCTACTGGCGTTCCTTTTGATACTTTGCCAACATTTGAGGTAGCGAATTATCAGCTTATCGTTGTTGAAATAGAGAGGTCACCAATATACTCTTTTGAGACCATGGTAAAAAACGAAGTTGAAAAACTGAAGGCTCTGGGAGATGAATACGGACTTAAAATAGGGGTTATCCTGAATAAAGTTAGAGAGTCGCAAGATATCGTCAATGATATAATAGAGGCTGTGGAGGAGGATTTAAACGTTCCAATTTTAGGGGTTATTCCATTTGATGACAATGTTCCTACATCAATAAATGTTGGTGTTCCGGTAATTAGCTATCGTCCTAAGAGTTATGCTGGAATTGCATTTAAAGAAACCGGACAAATTCTCGAAGAATGGATGTTCGGATGAGGAGGGTGCTTTTATGGAGATCGAAGAGATTATTAAAAAAGTCATTAGTGGTGAAATCAAACTGCATCAGGTGGAAAAATATACCAATGGCAATAAGCGGCTCGCCACTAAAATAAGGAGAAAGGCGCTTGAAAAGAAGCTTGGAGTAAGCCTTGAAAACATCGGACACTACTCGATAGACCCCGAGAGGGTCATCGGCAAGAACATCGAGAACATGATAGGCGTCGTCCAGATACCGATGGGCGTTGCAGGACCGCTTAAAATCAACGGCGAGTACGCGAGGGGCGAGTTCTACATACCGCTTGCAACGACAGAGGGAGCGCTTGTTGCTTCAGTAAACAGGGGCTGTTCCGCTTTGACCGCCGCGGGGGGCGTTAAGACGACCATAATCGGCGACAAGATGACCCGCGCGCCGCTCCTTAAGTGTCCAGACGCGAGGCGCGCTAGGGAAGTTGCCGGATGGGTTAAAGCCAACATCGACTACCTCCAAGAGAAGGCCGTGAGCAAGATCACTAGACACGGGAAGCTGAGGGACGTTAGGCCATTCATAGTCGGCAACAATCTCTACCTGCGCTTTGAATTCAGCACGGGTGACGCCATGGGAATGAACATGGTGACTATAGCGAGCGAGGAGATAATGAGGGTCATCGAAGAGGAGTTCCCGGACGTTCGCTATTTAGCGCTCTCGGGCAACCTGTGTGTGGATAAAAAGCCGAACGCGATGAACTTCATCAACGGCCGCGGCAAGACGGTTATAGCCGAGGCGGTAATCCCTCCGGAGATAGTCGAGAAGAAGCTGAAAACTACTCCGGAGCTCATAGCCGAGGTCAACTACCGGAAGAACCTTGTGGGTTCAGCCCAAGCTGGCTCCTACGGCTTCAACGCCCATTTTGCCAACATAGTCGGAGCCATCTTCCTCGCCACGGGGCAGGACGAGGCACAGATTACCGAAGGCTCACATGGCATAACTCTTGCCGAGGTCACCCCAAAAGGCGACCTCTACGTAAGTGTCACCATGCCGAGCCTTGAGATTGGAACCGTCGGCGGAGGAACGCGCATCCCGACCCAGAGGGAGGCTTTAGGCATTATGGGCGTCGCTGGTGGGGGAGAGCCGGCAGGAACCAACGCCAAGAAGTTCGCCGAGATAGTGGCTGGAGCGGTTTTGGCGGGAGAGCTCTCCCTCTTGGCAGCAATAGCGGCAAAGCATCTAGCTAAAGCTCATAAGGAGCTGGGACGCTAAAACCGTAGAATTTTCTTTGGTACATTTTCTATGCTAATGCCTTTAAACATCAAAAGGGAAAACGGCCAATCAATTATGAAGTATATTATTAGTGTTACAATTATGGCAGTGAAAATCTGAGCTTGAAGGCTTTTTATGTTGAATAGGAAAGGAGAGGTCATGCCAACCACTATGCTAAGTAGGAAAAGAGCTGGTGAACGGTACTTGTACCTAAGTCCTCTAATTTGCCTTGAACCTATGAGCCTGAAAAGACTTTCAAGGCCTCCCCTACTCCACGCACTGAAATGAAGGGAAATTATTGCATCCTCCAATATAATCGGTGTCTCTGACTGTACAATGTAGAATGTTCTCAGATTATCCCGTAATTCAATTATTGTAACATAATTAGAGGTAATCTGATCAGCTTGTGAGCCCAACATATCACCGTCAGGTTCCGTTAAACAAACGAACCTAAGATTATTGTTCGATAGAAGCTCCTCAATTTCCTTAGGATTCCGTCCTGAAAACTGATAGTAGGAGATGTGAAAAAATTGATGTTTATATGGCAATCCTTCTCACCAGCCCTTTCTTTTCTGAAGTTTTAATGATCTCCTCTACTATCTTCTTATCAAGCTCTTTTATTCCTGTTTTGCTTTTCTTAGAGCCGAAGAGATGCTCGACTGTGATAACTACTGCACCAAGAAGAGCAACTCCCCAAATACCAAGATGGAAATAGTCCCCAGCAGTAATAACAGCAAACGTTGCGATGAAATCAATGAGGAAACGCCATGGCTTTCCTTTCCTAACTTCTTTTTCAATCCTGTTAAGCCCTTTTTCTCCTGCTAAGAACTTGAACAAAAGTTCAAGCTTTTTCTTTGGAACTACAAAGACTCTTGGACTGAGATTGTCTATGAGAATAATCCCCTCACCAGTTTTTTCTACAAAGAGATAACGTTCTCCTTGACTCTCAACGTCGATTATCAACAAGCCCTCTTTAGGATTTTCTGGAGGAGAGATTATTCCAAAACTCTCTGAAGAGGGATTCTTAAACTCAAAGGCATAGGGAAAAACCTCTCTAACTCTCTCTGGAGGAATATTGAGATTATAATAGATGACAACCACAGCATTGAAGAATTTTGTAATGTTGACTCTTGACATCAACCAGGAAAATAACTTCACTCCTTAAATGACTTTCGATCTGTTATTTTGTTAAGATTAATAGCTTTTCCATGTGTGTTTTTGTTTCTTTTTATATCCCCTCCTAAACCCCTCTATCATGCCTGAGATCAAGAAAACCAAAGGTAGAAAGTTGCTTATCCAGCCTGTTTTATCGTTCTCATAACCGAAGTATCCTAAGATGAAAAAACCACCCCACAAGATAATCTGAAGAGCTGCAGAAATCTTATTCACTCCCCATTTTCTGTGTGCTTTCCCCTCAGCTATTTCTCTCAGAACAGCTTCCAATCCTTTTTCTTTTCCGATTTCATATTCGTATGCTACTTTCGGTTTTTCAATACCCTTTACACCAGTGGTAAGGTAAAACCATCTACTAACATCATCCCGGAGTTCAATAATATACAGTACCTTTGAATTCCTCAGGAGACTTTTAGAATTCTCAAAAAGGGTATATTCGTCAGAATTTACAAGCCGGACAAAATATTTTAAATGGCTTTCTATCTCTTTAGCATATACGCTTATCGGTTGATTCTGTACTTCAAAGAGGTAATAAATAACCCTCACCTTTTTACTCATGGTTTCCACGGTAAAAGGTAAGAAAGAAAGATTAAAAATTTAACTCTCCTCCTCAACGATACTGTCAGGATAACTGTGGCATCACCTCCTGGAGCCATTCACTCACATCACCAGGCGGCCCACCAAACCGAGAATGAGTTCGAACAAAATTATACCAGCATACTGTTAGGATAACAGGTGGGAGCGCCTGGCGGGCCCTCTAACTCCTGACAGTATCATCCTCAAGATATTGTTATGGGCATTCAGCTTTATCCTCATACAAACACCGTCCAGCTATCCTAACGGTCAAACTCCTGGATTTTCTTTCTCACGAGAGAACTGACAAGCCTTCCATCTGCTTTCCCTCTGAGCTTAGCCATTGCTCTGCCCATTATCATTCCCATGGCTCCCATGCCTTTGGCTCTTATGGCATCAGTGTTTTGCTGGATTATCTCATTGATTATTTTCTCAACTTCCTCCTCACTCAACAGGGTTAACCCTTTTTCTTCAGCCACCTGAAGGGCGCTCTTTTCTGGATGGTTGGCAAGTTCGATAAATATTTCCTCAAAGGCTTCTTTTGCAATCTTGTTTTGGAGAAGAAGCTCAAAAGCCTCTTTGATGTGTTCATCCGTAATGTTTTCTATTGGAGCTTCTTTCTTGAGACCTTTAAGAACAACCACAAGGATTGATGCCGCAAGTGAGGGCTTTACTCCCATTGCGATAAGCTCTTCAAAGAGCTCATCACGCTCATCATTGACCAAGGTCTCAGCCAGACTCTTGTCAATCTTATATTCCCTGATATATCTCTCGATTCTCTGCTGTGGATATTCGGGTAGATTTGCCAGTATTTCTTCTTTCATTTCGTCTGTTACCAATATAGGAAGAATATCAGTTTCAGGATACATCCTTGCTTTCCCCGGAAGCGGACGCATATACTGGGTATTTCCATCAGGTAAAGCCCTTCTTGTCTCTTCAGGAACGCCTTCAATAGCTTCCCTAGCTCTCTGGAGAACTTCTCTAAGGGCCTTTTTAGCGGTCTCCTCCTCAGCTGCAACTAAGACAAATGCATCTTCATCTCCAAGTTTGAGTCTTTCAATAACTGCATGCACTTCTCCCTGTGTAATTCCATAGTTCGGTAAT
>JAMOPD010000375.1 GCA_027064745.1 Thermococcaceae archaeon | reverse complement strand
TCCCCCCGCATTTGGGGCACTTCCATCTGAAAGCTCTGGCATCCTGAAGAGAATATTTTGTGTAACATCTTGAACATGCAGTCAGATGATATTTACCTAGACGAGGATCTAAACCAGCATTTAGGACTATTCTCCGCCCGCCGCGTTTTAGAATTGCCTTCTTAACTTCTTCAAAAGTAGCTTCCTGGATTTTAAATCTATTGAATTCCCTTCCAAGTCTATGAGGATGAGGTGAGTGGGCATCTGAATTTGAGAGGTATGTTAATCTGTGGTGGGCTTTTATTCTATCTGCCATGTATGAATCAGCAGAAAGCCCAAGTTCGAGAAAATAAATTTTTGCACTTTGATATGCTTCTTTAATGCTGTTATATTCTTTGTAGAGTGCTGTCCAAGGAGTGAAAGCATGAGCAGGTCCAATTAAAACATCCAGCTCGTTAGCTATGTCAGCTATTTCCGCAGCTGAAAGATCTACATGAGGTCTTCCTTCTTTATCAAGATCACTTGAATATTGCCTCAATTTTTCTCTCATTTCATTAACAGTCCCAATATCTGGAAAAATCAAAAGATGGTGAACTCTTCTGTCATCTTCAACCTCTGAAGTCAGTAAAAATACGGTTTTTTTCCTCTCATAAGTCCCCTCTTCAAGCTTTTCTGTATATTTAAGCAATTCTTTCTCCCAGCTAGGATTAAGAATGTCTCCAGTTCCCACTATCCCAAGCCCTTTAAATCCAGCATTTTCCGCCAGCATTGGGATCGTCATAAGCTTTGAAACCGCTTTTGAGTAATGCGAATGAATGTGAAGATCAGCATCTATCAGCATGAAACCACCAATGAGAATTACACTCCTTCATTAAAAACATGACTATCCAAGATAAGATACTGTCAGGATAAGTTAGAGAGCCCGCTTAATAGTTATAACTGGACATATTATCAAGCGCTCTCACAGGTTATCCTGACAATATCCAAGATAATATTGCTTGGTAACAATCTGCAGGCATTGGAAGTGGGGTCGATGATTTGCTCTCTTCCCCTAAAAACTCACGACAGCAGACCCCTCCTATTCAATATACATGCTTTGTATTCCCCGATAATATGCCCGATAGATATCCCTCTTAGTTATCACGCCTATGAGTTTTTTGTTTTCTGGACCTTCAACCACAGGAAGAAGGTTCTGATCATATTTCATGAGTTTTTCAAATGCAGCTTCAGCTGTCTCATTCGGATATGCTACCGCATATGGCCTTGTGAGAAAATGCTTAATCTGTAACTCTTTCAGGGAATCGCTCTTTTTAATAAAATCTTTTACACCAATTACTCCGATTACTTCAAACCTTTCATTCACAACCGGGAAACAATCGTGACCGGTTTCTCCAACAAGATGCTCAACATCCGCGAGGGTATTCCACTCATAAACATACACAGGATTTTTTGTCATTATTTCCTTTACGGATATCATTTCAAGAACTATAGGCTTCCCTGTCTTTAAGTGGACTCCTTTACGTTTGAGTTTTAGCGTATATACTGAATCGCCCTCAAGGAAAAATCGCGCAGTTAAAAATCCTGTAGTCGATGATGTCATTATAGCAGGCAAAATGGAATAACTGTGTGTTAGCTCAGCAATCATTAAAATCTGAGTTAAGGGAGCTTGAGTAACGCCACTAAAGAAAGCTGCCATACCTGCCAATGCATACACTGCAGGATTTATATTTAATGATGGCATCAAAAGTTTTAGAGATGCCCCAAAAGCAGCGCCAAACATTGTGCCAATATAAAGACTAGGGGCAAAGATCCCACCACTATGTCCTGAAGAAAGTGTAAAAGAAGTTGCCAGCATTTTAGCAAAGCCGAGTAGAAGCAAAAGAGAAATGGGGAGAAGACCATATAAAGCGAGACTCATTCCCTCATAGCCTATTCCAAAGATGCCGTATTCCGGGAAGAACATGCCAATCACGCCAACTCCAAGACCTCCGAGTACAAGCACATATGCCTTTGGGATACTCCTCCTGCTAAGCCAGTCCTGGAGAGAACAGATAAACTTTACATATGCGGCTGATAATATACCGAGAAAAATCCCGAGAAAGAAGAAAAATATGAGCTCAATATGAGAATATGTAAGGATCCATGGAAGAGTAACTTCAAAAGACTGCTTCAATAGAGCCAAAGTGACTGCATGGCCGGTGATGGCTGCAAAAAAGATGGGAACAAGATTTATAGAAAATGCTCCCATATAAATTACTTCAAGAGCAAACATTGCTCCCGCGAGGGGAGTATTAAAGGTTCCGGCAATTCCAGCTGCTAAACCACATGTAGTTAGCAATTTTCGCATTTCAGGAGAAAGCTTGAACCATTCTCCCAAGAGAGACGCCAGAGAGGCTCCAATGAAACCGATTGGACCTTCTCTTCCAACGCTACCTCCAGAGCCTATTGTTATAGATGTGGCAATAATCTTCATCAGAGAAAACTCACCACTTATATGCCCCCCTCTGAATATAACAGACTCCATAACCTCTGGAATACCATTCCCCTGAAGATCCGGAAATTTTAGTATGATAGGAGCGACTATTAAGCTTCCTATCGCAGGGAGGAGAATATATCCAAGGTTGTAACCATGAAATTCAAAGGTTATGTTCGGCAGTATGATCTCAAAAAACAGTCTTCGGCTCTGGCCGATGAATACTCTAAGAAATATCGCGCCTAACCCGCCAACTAACCCACCTATCATTGAGAATGTCAGAACTGTTGCCCATTTTTTTATGTATTGTATCCTTCCTGTCCTCACATAAAGTAATCATAAGTAGCGGATAAAAACTTATCTCAGCTCAAACTTTTTAAACTGTCAAAAACAAAAAGAATGGGGGGGAATAAACATGAAAATTGAAGGATTTGTTGCAAGTCTGAGGAATGCGGAAACTATTGCAGAATTGTTCGATATTCTCCAAAAGAAAAGTGCTCCGGTAATAGAGTTAGATGGGGAAAAATTTTTGGTTGTAGTTGAGGGAGATTTTGAAGGTAGTAAATTTTTCACTGAAATAAATGGAGAGAAAGCAAATTCAGCTCTTGGCGATGCGATGCTCAACTCCTCAAGCTTTCCATTTAAGTGCAAAAAACCATATACCGGTGGGAATGCCATATTTGTTAAGCTTGAGGACATAGAGAGTGAAGAATTTTTAATTGCCTACAAGAGCGAGAAAGCCAAGAAATATTTCCACGTCAAAGATAATAGTGTTAGAGAAATAACAGAAGAAGAGTACAGGAGCTTAATTCAGGAAATGCCAGAATTCAAGGTTAAGGCTTTTAGTGAGGAACAAATGGATATGATGGGGGCTTTCTTCGGTTAATTTTCTTATTTATTCTTAATTTTGCCAACAAAAAGCTAATAAAAGGAATTCTCATAAAATATTGGGTGTGGTCTATTAGACCAGAAGAAAAAATCATGTCTCTGTCAAAGGGTATTGTCCTTGTCGGATTAGTGACAGCTCTCTATTACGAAAGAAATGATCACATATGGAGAACTTTAGCTGCTCTTATGGGACTTTCAATTCCTGACATAGCTCAAAGAAAGTTCCCAAATCCACCCAAGATTCTGAGTCCTTTATACAATCAAGGAACCATGGCAATTTTATCAATATTCATTGCAGTTCATGTTTCACTTGTAAATGTTCCACTTACAACCATTGATTTGTTCCATAGGGAGTGGAGAAACGCTGATATGATAAGCCATTTTCTCGGAGGAATGACAGTCTGGCTTATAACTACTGAAATTCTCATGAATATGGCCGAAGAATACAGGGTTAAATTGAGCCGAAAAATGCTTCTATTATACTCCTTTCTGATACTACTCCTCCTGAGTACTGGATGGGAGATTGCAGAGAAGATAAGTGAGGGGGGAATAAGTTTTATCCAAGAGAGCATAGCCAACAAACTCAGAGATTTGCTGATGAATTTTTTAGGTGCATTAACTGGATTATATATGGTAGAAAAGAAAGGATACCCATTCAAATTCAAATTAAGGCTTCCCCTTCATGCCAATAAAATAGAAAAGTAATTTTGCTGCTGTTAATGCTGTTACATTTCCAATGGTAGTACCTCCTACCTCCATTATATCAAAACCAATGATTTTCTTGTTTTCAACTAACCATTCCAATGCTTCGATAACTTCCCAAAATTTCAATCCTCCCGCCTCAGGTGTGCCAGTTTCTGGCACTAGAGAGATGTCAAATGCATCAACATCAACTGATAGATAAATTGGCTCAGGGAGAGGTCGCACAAGTTCAATGAGAGCATCAAATGAATAATCCCTAGCATGAATCCATGAAATATCGCTATTTTCTGCATATTCAACCTCTTCTTTTGTACCGCTTCTTATTCCAAACATTGCCTCCTTAATGCCTAGTTCAGAGATTCTCCTTGATACGCATGCATGGTTATAGGGATTTCCTTCATACTGATTTCGTAAGTCAAAATGGGCATCAAAAACTATATAGCTTTTGGGCTTTAGTGCTTTAACTGCCCCCAGAGTTACAGAGTGCTCCCCTCCTAAGAGTATTGGAAAAGCCTTGGGATTCAGATGTTTTAGATCCTTCAAAGTCTCTTCAACACGATCAATAGTTCTTTTAACATCCCCAGCCACAATAGAAAGATCTCCTAGGTCAGATATGTTTAATTCAGCTATATCCACATCATAATCCAAAACATAACTTTCTAAATTTAGAGTCGCCTGTCTTATTAGTGTTGGTCCAAATCTCGTCCCGGGTTTATAAGATGTAGTACTATCAAAAGGAACTCCAAGAATGACAAAATCTGCATTTTCTGGCCTGTTCAGAGGAAGCTCCAACTTTAAAGTTTCATGAGTATATAAGAAATCCATGCCCTCACCTCCATGTAGTTTCACTCTGGCTAAGTTATTTAAGGGTTTTTGCATATGTTTTGAAAACCGTACCAAGAGATTTTAAAATTCTTCAGTTGCAATAGCTATTTTCGTACCCCGAGCTCCCTCAGCTCAGTTTGTTGAACATATCGCCCAGTATATCTCATTATATCCAGCGGCGGTTGTATTCTTCCTATGAGCTTGCAGTTTCGATTATTGCAGGCATAATGAGTATTGTGATAAAAGAGACAAACATCACTGAGTTTCCCGAAATAGAGATTTTTGCACTGAGCTTAGCTATCGATGGTTTTTTACTCGGAGAGTATCTTCAAGCTTCAGGATAATTTAGTAAGCACTGTCACGGGAATTGTTTAAGGTAATCACAAGATTTTCTTTAAAAAGACGCTCGTGTAGTAAAACACATAATGAGAGCTATATCAAAGGAAGTTCATCTTAATGAGAGTTTAGCTACCATCTTCATATTCGCTCTACTTGGTGCAAGTATCGATCTCCACGTAATAACTTCCAATTTAACAAAGGGCATTGTAATAGCACTAAGTGTAATACTATTAGCAAGACCTATTGCTACTCTTCCCATACTAAAATGGTGGAATCTAAGAGAATACCTTTTTATAGCCTTGAATGACCGAGAGGCATAGTTCCAGCCGCATTGGCCAGCTTACCTCTCGCATTAGGATTAAGCTACCACAATCAGGCACTTATTAACTGGGGAGAGCTTATATTAAGTACAACAGTAATAACTGTGCTGCTTTCAGTCATAATAGAGATATTGTGGCTACCATTCCTAAGAGACAAACTGCTTATGGGCGAAACTCTCTCAGATAGAGTGTCAAGGAGTGAATTGCTAAAAGAAAAAATACTTAAGAAGCAGCTCTGGAGCTGATCTCTTTCCCTTAGAGTGTTTGAACGAGTTAATGAGGGGTTGCAAGCCCATGGAACAACTGCTCTTGAAAGGATGCAAGTGTGGAAGATGCCTCATCACACTGACTACTGCATCCCCCCGCTTTCAAAACCCAAATAAATTCACTCACCCTTAAGTTTCATTATTTTAATTCTCCCAAGAGTTTCCCAGTATTCTACATTTATACCTTCTCTTAGCTGATCCCTGATATCATCTTCCACTCCAGTCTCCAATGGAACATCGTAGAGCTCATATGTTTCCATATCCATTATCTGAACAGTATCAGGAGTCATCGCAATAATTTGAGCTGTTCTTTTGTCTATTATAGGAACGTCAACTTCGGCACTTGTTGGCTTTACTATACTTCTTACTTTCTTATCAAAAATACCAACTGCCTCGATCCTAGCCTTAGCTGAGCCGTGTTTTCCGGGCGATGAAACTGTTATGTTGGCTATTCGGCATGGCTCCCCATCAATAAGTATGTATCTTCCTGGTTTGAGCTTGCTAACCTGTACTTTAGTCTTATCTCCCATTTTTCAAACCTCCAATAGCGTTCTAGAGGGTTTAGATTGGGGGAGTTTAAAAAATTTTTGAAGTTAG
>JAMOPD010000374.1 GCA_027064745.1 Thermococcaceae archaeon | reverse complement strand
CAAAAGCGGGGATTATAATATCCTTATAACAAGTGCCCAGTATTTAGCCAGAAAATTTGATGAAATCTTCAATGGTAAGCATTTTGATTTTATTTTCGTTGATGACGTTGATGCTTTTCTAAAAGCCTCAAAGAATATTGACCGCTCCCTTATCCTACTCGGATTCAACCAAGAGATAATCCAGAAAGCTTGGGAAATTATAAGACTCAAAAAGCAGATGGCTAAATATCTAAACGGCAATTCTGAGGATAAGAATGAGAGGCTTAAAGAGCTGAATGGGCAGATTGGAAAGATTACACAAGAAATTGAGGAATTTAAACAAAAACATGATATTGGGGTTCTAATCATAGCTTCTGCCACTGGAAGCGCTCGTGGAGACAGAATAAAACTCTATCGTGAGCTTTTGGGTTTTGAAGTCGGTAGTGGAAGATCAGCACTCAGAAATGTCGTTGATAGCTATCTGCTTCCAAAAAAAGATTCCAAAGAACATGTGGCTGAACTGCTCAGCAAGCTTGGAAGGGGGGGCCTAGTTTTTGTTCCAATTGATCAAGGTATTGCATACGCAGAAGAACTTACAAATTACCTTAAGGAGAAAGGTTTGAGGGTAGAACTAATCTCATCAAAGAGCAAGAAGGGGCTGGAAAAGTTCGAAAATGGTGAAGTTGATTATCTCATCGGAGTTGCCACTTATTATGGAAGCATCGTTCGTGGTTTGGATTTACCTCATCTCATACGCTATGCAATCTTTACAGGAGTTCCTAAATTCAGATTTTCAATAGATCTTGAGCGCCCTACAATTTATCGTGTTCTTGGATTGATGAGTGAGGTCATGGAATTCCTTGAAGGAGATCAAAGGAAAGAAGCTGAAAAGCTCTATGCTAGGTTGAGGAGGCTTATAAGAAACCTACCACAGTTTGAGCTGTTAAAGATTGAGGAAGCTCTGGCGGAGGAATCACCTCTGGAAGGTTTCCATAACCATGTTCTTGATGTATTTCGGCAAGCCGTCGAGTTTCTGAGGAATACCCTCAGGAATGAAGCTGTCCTAAAAAGAATAGCCGAAGACCCCTTTGTGAGCCTCAAAAAAGAGGAGGGAAAGTGGTACATTGAAATCCCTGATGTACGAACGTATATCCAGGCGACAGGGAGAACAAGCAGACTCTTCGCAGGCGGAATAACTAAGGGGTTGAGTGTTCTTATTGTAGACAACGAGAAGGTCTTTAACGGTTTAATGAGACAGATGCGCTGGCGCTTTACAGAATTCAAAATGGAGCCTTTTGAGGAGCTGAACTTGGAGGAGCTTCTGAGGGAAATAGATGAAGATAGAGTCAAGGTCAAACTCGTAATGGAAGGAAAAATAAGCCAGAAGACAAAGGATCTCGTTAAGTCTGCTCTCATGATAGTTGAGTCACCAAATAAAGCAAGGACGATAGCAAACTTCTTTGGCCAGCCAAGCAAGAGGAGAATAGGGGATCTAGTGGCATATGAGGTTAGCATAGGTGACAGAATGCTAACAATTTTGGCAAGTGGGGGCCATATGTTTGACCTCGTTACAAATGAAGGCTATCATGGTGTGTTAATAAAGGAAGAAGGATTTGTTCCTGTTTATGACACTATAAAAAGATGCAGAGACTGCGGTCATCAGTTTGTTGACTGGGAGGAGAAAGGAGTCTGTCCAAGATGTGGCTCCAGAAACGTGAGAGATGCGTTTGAAAATGTTAAAGCTATGCGTGAAATTGCTCAAGAAGTTGATGAGATTCTCATAGCAACTGACCCCGATACTGAAGGTGAGAAGATAGCTTGGGACATCAGAAACGTGCTCAGCCCCTACACGCCTAACATCAAACGCATAGAGTTCCATGAAGTGACCAGACCAGCAATATTGAAAGCACTTGAAGATGCAAGGGATGTAAATGAAGCCCGTGTTAACGCTCAGCTTGTCAGAAGAATAGAAGACAGATGGATAGGCTTCGAGCTCAGCCAAAAACTCCAGCAAGTCTTTGAAAATAGGAATCTATCTGCGGGCAGGGTTCAAACTCCTGTCCTAGGATGGATCATCCAGAGATACAAGGAATTCACAGAAAGTGAAACTGATTTCATGCTTCTAACCCTTGAAAACGACATGACAGTGATGCTTGAGGGTGTTAAGGAAGAAATTGAGGAAGTCACCATAGAGGAAGTTCAGATAGAAGAAAAAGATCTCAATCCCCTGCCGCCATACACGACAGATACAATGCTCCAGGATGCATCCCGCTATCTCGGCCTTTCTGCGCCTCAAACAATGCAACTTGCACAGGATCTCTTTGAGCTGGGTCTAATCACCTACCACCGTACCGACTCAATTCATGTAAGCAACACAGGAATTGAGGTTGCTAAAGAGTACATAACACAAGAATTAGGAGAGGAATACTTTGCTCCCAGAAAATGGGGGGATGAAGGTGCTCATGAAGCTATAAGACCCACCAGACCAATTGATACTGGGAGACTAATGCAGCTCATCAGGGACGGGGTTATAACCCTTGCCAGAGGCTTAACTAGAAACCACTTTAGGTTGTATGACATGGTGTTCAGGCGGTTTATGGCAAGCCAAATGAAAGCCGCCAAGATTCTTCATGAAAGAGCAGTGATTAATGCTGGAGTGACTAAAGCCGAAGTCGAAGGTTATATTGAGATACTCTACGACGGATGGGCAAAGATAAGAAAGCTCCCGCTGTGGCAGATTCCAAAACTTGAAAAAGGACAAAAGCTTAAAGTAAAAGAATTCAAAAAATGGCGTGCTCCAAAAGTTCAACTCTACACACAGGGAGACATAATAGCTTTAATGAAAGAAAAGAAAATAGGCAGACCCTCAACTTATGCCAAAATAGTCAAAACATTGCTTAGTAGATACTATGTTATAGAAACAAGAGGTAGAAAGAAGCTTGTACCTACAGAACAGGGCATTAAAGTCTATCATTATTTAGTGAGTAAATACAAAGAGTTAGTTAGTGAGGAAAAGACAAGAGAGCTGGAGGAACTCATGGATATGGTGGAAGAAAATCAAGTTAACTACCAAAAAGCCCTTATACAGCTATATAATGAGATAAAATCGTACATAAATACTCCAGAATCATGTTAGATTTTGTTACGTCTTAATCATTTTTTGTTAGATCAAAAACTTAAAATTCCAGAGGGAGTAATCCTTTTGCATATCCGTGCAACATTTATAATATCGGCTGAAGTTATATTAAGTTATAGGCTCTAATAACCAGAAAAACTTTCGTCTTAAGAAAAAACCTTATATACCATGCTGTCAAATAATTACAGTGGAAAATTTAGTGGTGGTAAAAATGGTTAAAGATAGAATGGTAGAACTTTTACAAGACCATTTTGAACTAAACTTATACGAAGCCAGAGCATATGTAGCTCTCGTTGGGTTTGGAGTTTTAACTCCAGCAGAACTTGCAAGTGTATCTGAAGTTCCAGCTCCGAGAACGTATGATGTTCTGAGAAGCTTAGAAAAGAAAGGATTTGCAATTAGTCAGCCGGGAAAAGTCAACAAATACAGGCCAGTTCATCCTGAGAACATCCTTGAGAAGTTCATAGAAGAATGGCAAGAACGCATAAAAGACGAACTAGAAGCGAAGAAGAAAGCTAAAGAAGAGTTATTAGAGCTCATGACACCATTAATCGAAACTGAAATTCCAAAGTATGGAGTTGAGCGTGTTTGGGTCGTTAGGGGTATAAGAAATGCTACACTTAAAACTAAAGAAATGTTTGAAGAAGTTAAAGAGACAATACTGCTTGCAGATGATGGGTACATAGCAATTAATCTTGAAAACGATATTATAAAAGCCATCGACAGAGGAATAAAGGCCAAAATCATTGTAACAAAGCAACTACTCCCTCGGATGCAGACTTCAAAACTTATAGACTACTATAAGAATGGTAAGCTCGAACTTAAAGTCGCTGAGAAACTTGAACTTCCGATGTTAATCTGTGATGATGAGGTGTTCTTTGCATTGGAAGACATGGCTGCTAGGTACTTCAACTATGAGACTCAAATCTGGATTAAGGACTTTAGAGTGAAATCTCTCTTTGAAGGAAAGTTCAACGAATACTGGGAAAAAGCCGAAAAAGCTTAAAGCATCACACGTATTTGAATTTTTCTTCTTTTTCATCCTTTTCCTTAATTTTCCAGTAAATCTTGCCATTTTTTTCAAAACTCTCAACTTTACCTTGTTCTGACAATCTTAAGAGAAGCTTTCTTGTTTCTACAATAGAAATATTAACTTCCCGAGAAATGTCTTCTAAGGTTTTCGCCGGATTTTAGCGTGTCTAAAATCCTCAAGTGTTTCATTATCACCCCTCCAGCTTTAACTTTTTATATTTCTCTAACAAATTTATTATCTTTTCCATGACATTTAAATGTTTTTCAAGCTCATCAAGATTATTGGGAAGATTGCTAGCCAGTTCTTTTAATTTCTCCTCTAAGCTCTTTTCAATATCAACTCCATGTTCCTGCTTTTTTCTATACTCACAAACAGGACAAAATACTCTGCCATTCATCTCAAACATGGGAGCACCACATCTAGGACAATGTTTATCAAGCATTTTAGCCCCTGAAAGAAGAAGAGGGGTTATAATCTCCCTAATTTCCTTTTCACTGAGGCTCATTTTCTATCCCCCACTTAATAACTGAAACACCTCAACCAAAGCTTTTTTGCCTAATCTCGAACGACGTATCCGCTCTGAAATTTCTGCAATATCAAAAGCAAGTATGTTGAAGTTCTCTTTAACTTTGGACAAGATTTCAATCAAATCATCCAATGTCAGTTCTCCATGCTGAAAACGGGAAATCCTATACTCAGGCCTCAGAACATCCATATCTATGGTCAGGTATATATTTTCTCCGAGATATTTCCTTGCTTCATGTATAACATCCTCTACTGAGCTTGTTTGAAGGTTTTTATATGCTTTCCATCTGTGCCCAACTTTTTTGCTTCTTAATAAGGCTGGAAATATTTTAACCCGTCTGGTCCACAGTGAGGTCCTTTCGGTGGTCGGAATCATAAGGACTGCTCCTACAACGGCTGCCCGGGTTATTATTCTCTCCTCTAAAGCATATGCAAGCCATGAAGCATGATCAAGGTAATCATGCATTAAATCCGTATGGGCATCTATGCTTAATAAGCTTGGGGGATTCAAGCTCTTGACAATACCATAACTGGCCAAATGTTCCCCGATTATATAGATTTTATCCCTCGGAACCCTGTCAGCAAGAAGCTCTATGTTACTTGATTCTACAATCATATAATCCTCCAGAAGTTTGTTTCTCCGGAGGTAATTAAGGATATATAGAACACCATCTCTGTTAGGCTTTTCACCAAAAGGAATAAATGTAACCATTTCTCATCCCAGCTACATTCCGTGTGGAAGCTTTTAAATCTTAGCTAGCTAACATTTACACGAACTTGTAAAAGACCAGATACTGTCAGGATAAGTTAGAGGGCTCGTTTAGTAGTTGTACTGAATTTGCTATCAGACACTCCCACCGGTTATCCTGACAGCATGAAAGACCAATGCCCAAAGTTTAAAAGTGGGGATGTCAATGTTAAAATGAAAATTACTGGAGGTATCAAGATGATCCTGCAGGTTGCATTAGACCTAACTGATGTGGAACAGGCCATTTCTATAGCAGAAAAAGCCGCTCGTGGAGGGGCTCACTGGCTTGAGGTTGGAACCCCCTTGATCAAGAAAGAAGGTATGAGGGCTGTTGAACTTTTAAAAAGACATTTCCCTGACAGAAAAATTGTGGCAGATCTAAAAACTATGGACACCGGCGCTCTGGAGGTTGAAATGGCTGCTCGACATGGTGCAGATGTCGTTTCTATCCTTGGTGTAGCAGATGATAAGACTATAAAGGATGCTGTAGATGTCGCAAGGAAATATGACATTAGAATTATGGTCGATTTAATTGGGGTAAAAGATAAAGTTGAACGAGCAAAGGAACTTGAAAAAATGGGAGTGCACTATATACTTGTACATACTGGAATAGACGAACAGGTACAGGGCAAAACTCCCCTAGAAGACTTGGGAAAGGTAGTAAAAGCGGTTAAAGTTCCGGTTGCAGTTGCTGGAGGCCTGAATCTAGAAACAATACCAAAAGTTATAGAACTTGGAGCCACTATAATAATTGTAGGGGGAGCTATAACAAAAGCAAAAAACCCTGAAGAAACTACAAGGAGGATAATCGATCTTTTCTGGGGTGAGTACATGCTAACAATAAGGAAAGCTGTAGGGGACATAGTGGATCATATAAGCCAAGTGGCTGAAAGTCTGAAAATAGAGCAAGTCAGAGGAATGGTCGATGCAATGATCGGGGCCAATAAGATATTTATCTATGGGGCCGGGAAA
>JAMOPD010000373.1 GCA_027064745.1 Thermococcaceae archaeon | reverse complement strand
CTTGCTTCTGCCAAAGCCGCATGCAGCACAATAACCCTTCTTAACATTAAATGCTTTTCTGCCGCATCTTCTACATTTTATGTGAGTCGGTGTCCTATTCCTCTTTCCATGTGGTGCTGTTCCGCTTCCCACAGTGAATCACCTCACTCACTCTCTACAGGTGAGATTGCCAACACATTGTCTCCTCTAATCACGATTTTGCCGTACTGCTTCGTAACATCTCCACCCTCTATAAGCTGAGCATTGGCAAGGACTATATTCAGGTGAATGTCATAACCGATGAGCCTTCCTCTAAACTCGAATCCCTTTTTCAGGATCACCAAGACATCTGTGTCGAGTGATTTGTGTATAACATCGAGTGGTCTTTCCGCCATTTTCCTTCCCTCCTAAATAATCAAAGCTGATATCAAATTCATAACCGAGAAGTTAGTTTATAACTCTTTCCCCTCCACTTAGGATACTGTCAGGATAAGTCAGGCTTAATAGTTATACCCGATTATTAGGTGCTCCCCTGGTTATCCTGACAGCATGCTGCTTGGAGATACTGTGAGGATAGGTCAGAGAGCCCCCGCTTAATAGTTACTGGATTTATTATCAGGCGCTCCCACAGCTGACAGTATGCAACTTGGATGTTTATGTTGGAATTTTTATATATGAGAAAACATTCTAACAAACGACTAATCCAAAACATTTTTATGAAATTAGCTCATCTCCATCTCAGGTGGTAGTGATGGGCACTGATAAGTACGAGATTCTGCAGGACTTAATGAGGAGGCGCGGTTTTGCATGGGGGAGCTTTGAAATCTATGGTGGTGCGAGAGGATTTTATGATTACGGTCCTCTGGGAGCTACAATAAAGCGTAAAATCGAGCAGAAGATTAGAGAAGCTTTCATAAAGGAGGGTTTTTTTGAGCTGGAAACACCAGATATAACGCCGGAAAAGGTCTTTATTGCAAGTGGTCATGTTGAAAAGTTTGTTGATCCTCTCGTTGAGTGCAAAAAGTGTGGCTTGAGGTTTAGAGCAGATCACCTCGTTGAGGAGGTTCTTGAGATAGACACCGAAGGAATGAGCGCTGAACATTTGAGCCAACTTATAAAGGAACATGGGATAAAATGTCCTGAATGCGGCGGTGAACTTGGGGAGGTCTGGTATTTTAATTTAATGTTTGAGACATTTATCGGCCCTTACAAAGATAAGAAGGGCTATTTGAGGCCTGAAACTGCTCAGGGAATATTCGTCAATTTCAAGAGATTGAATGCATTTGCAAGAAACAGGTTACCTTTCGGCGTGTTCCAAATTGGCAAAGCATACAGAAATGAGATTTCACCAAGACAGGGTATGCTTCGCCTGAGAGAATTTACACAAGCAGAGGTCGAGATTTTCTTCAACCCAAAGGAAACAACTCACCCTCACTTCGACGAGGTTAAAGATATCGCCGTGAGGCTTTATCCAATAGAAAACCAGCTTAAAGATCTCGGAATGATTGAAATGACGCTGGAAGAGGCTGTAAAGAGAGGTTATGTCATGAATACCTTCTTTGCCTATTATATGGCCATGGTAAAGAACATTCTCCTCGATATAGGCATTCCTGAGGATAAAATAAGGTTCAGACAGCAACTGCCAGAGGAGAGAGCACATTATTCCAGTGATACGTGGGATGTTGAGATACACAGCGAACGCTTCGGCTGGATAGAGTGTGTTGGGATAGCCTACCGTGGTGACTATGACTTAAGCCGACATAAAAAGATGAGTGGAGCAGATTTAACCGTCCTTATTCACTACGATGAACCCAAGATAGTCAAGCACCTCAAAGTGAGCCTCAATATGAAGCGCGTTGGTCCAAAGCTTAAAGGTGATGCCAAGAGAATAAATGACCTGATAAGAAGCTGGGACGAGGAGAAGCTGAGGAATCTGGTTGAAGTCCTTGAGAAGGACGGTAAGATAACTATCGAGGGCTATAAGCTTGTGAAGGATGACTTCATAGTTAAAGAAATTGAAGAGAAAGTTATGGGCGAGAAGATTGTACCTCACGTCTTGGAACCGAGCTTTGGTATAGACAGGCCGTTCTATTTGTTGCTTGAGAACAGCCTCGTCATTGAGGATGACAGGGTATATCTCAAGCTTAAGAAGGATATGGCCCCAATAGAGGTTGCAGTTTTGCCATTGGTGGCCAAAGAACCCCTCAAGAGCATAGCCTATGATGTGTTCAGAAACCTACAAAAGGCAGGCTTTATAGCGGTCTACGATGAGAAGGATACTATTGGGAGGAGATACGTAAGGTATGACGAGATTGGAACCCCCTATTGCGTTACCATAGATAACCAGACCCCGATAGATAGCACAGTCACCATAAGGGACAGAGACACGAGAGAGCAGGTAAGAGTTAAGATTGAAGATTTGCCAGAAAAGTTGAGGGAGTTGATTTTCGGCTCTTGATTTTCCCCATTTGTTCAATACATTTTCTGAACTGCATAATGCCCCATTTCATCTTTATTCTATCTCAAACTCTGAATTCATTGTCTCCTATTAGCAGAACGACAAGATAAGTTTCTCAAACTTTACGAGGTTTCTTAGCTTAATTTCTCTGTTCTTTAATGTCACTACAACTATCTCCCAGCGAATCCGAACTTCTCGCGAACCATTAAAACGCTTTTTGGATGAGACCGTATGAAACGTTCGTTCCAGCGGGTTCCTTAAATATCACAGTACGCAATGTTCATTGGTGGTATAGTTTATGAGTAAGAAATGCAGAAAGTTAGTGGTGCTGGTTCTGCTTATAAGTGCACTTGTGATGGTTAGTTATGCTAATTTTAAACCCTGGACCAACGAACATGTTCTTGATCATCAAGGTGGAATGCCGGCCAATTCTTCTTATCAGCCGGTTCTCATTGAAGTGAATGCTTCGTATGTTCTTGGAGAGATGCCAGATATATTTAGTGCAAGTATTTGGATTCAGAAAACATATTTTACTAAAACAAAAAATGCATATGGTGGTTTGTCACCGTACATCTTAGACAAGTTTCTTAACGAAACTAGGCTTAGATGGATTCAAACAGGAAACGCTTACGCGATAGCATCCTCCAAGAATTTTTCGGACTTTAGAGAAAAGCTGGAAAATACCATCCTGCACAATCCGTATTGGATTAGAATCAGAGATTATGCTAACAAAAACAACATTACAGTAATATTCACATTTCACCAGGCACTGATGCCTAATTGGTTATCCTCCCGCGCTGGAGAGGAGTGGCCAATATATCAGTATGCCCCACCCAAATGCTACAAAGATAAGTGTACCAGTTGGGATGAAATTACCTGTTACACAGACGAATGCAAAAGGATTACAGAAAAGCAATTTAGAGAAAAGGGTTATGTAGAGGGGTGGGAAAGTGTTGCTAAAGAATATGCAAAGGTTTTGTTGGGAATTAGGAGTCTGGGAATTGCAGTAGGACATGAACCAAATGCTGATTGGATTGGTACTGAGGAGTCGTTTTATAAGTTGTATGAATATACCGTTAGGGGAGTTAAGCAGGTGGACAAATCTATTGAAGTAGGAGGCATTGGATCATGGGGATGGGATTCACCAAAGGTCAAATGTACTGAGTACTGTGATGCAAATTGGAGAGTTGGTAATATACCATATCCTCAAGTAAAAAGGGTTTGTGAATTATGTACAAATGAAGGAGGCTGGGCAAATCCAAATAATAAGTCAATGACTGAAAACTTCATTGAATACTGCGCCAGCCACAATATTCCACTGGACTTCATTAATTATCATGCATTCCACACCAGACCTGAGGCGTTTATTAAACAGGCCAGTGTCATAAGAGAGTGGCTGAAAGAAAATGGTTTTAATAACACAAAGATTTATCCCGCTGATTGGACTATCTGGGGAGGATCGTACCCCTTAGCTGATTACATTGACGATGAGCAGAATCCAGCATACGTTATTAGGGCTCTATACTTTATGGATAAGGCCAGAATTGACTGGCATGGTCATGACTTCGATGTCAATGATGGTGGGAACAAAGAGAAAAAAGGATTAAATGAAAGGGGAAACGATACACAATTCATTGGGGACTGGGCAATCTTTACGAGGGATGGAATAATAAAACCTGTTTGGAATGCTTTCGAGGCATTATCAAAACTTCCAGATCAGAGAATTCAAGCTACCTCATCGGATGAAGATCATGTAATCGCCATAGCAGGGAAAGATAACCAAAAGATTTCTGTTTTAATTTCAAACTATATACGGGCAGTGGCTATTAACGAGATCTTCAAAGACTGCATGTTGTCTAAGGGGTACACTACAGATGAATTCAAGTCAATTAAAAACTCCCTCAAGCAAACTGCTATCTCCAATCCTCCACAATCTGACCCTGATAGAGATGGAAGTACAAAACTAGACGAAAATTATGTAAAATGGGTAATAGAGAACACAGATTTGGATTTATCTGGTGATAAAGATATCAAAAAAGACCTTAAGTCCTGCATACCGGAAGTTATGAGGAAAATAGAAGGAGAGAAATACCTACAAAAACATCCAAGGGAAATCACGTTATCTATAATAAATCTTGAACCAGGAACGTACATCCTGACAATATACACAATAGATCAGAACCATTCTAATTCATGCCGCTACAACAAAAAAACTGAGCCAACATCAACTGATACGGAGTGTGGAATAAACGGAATAATAGACCAGAGAGTAAGGAACGCAAGAGAAGAGGCAAAATCTCTCGCAGGAAAAATTGCAAAAGAATATCTCCACTCTAAATGTTATTCTGAGAAAGATGTGGAATATCTTCTAAAAGCTTGGGAAGAATGTTCTGGAAAAGATAGATGTTTCAAAGACTTTGTTGAGCAATACTATCAAAGACTGGAGAGGTGCAACGGTATATTCGGGATTAACTGTTCCACATGTGATTTTGAAACCATCTGGAGCGAGTTGCAACAAGCATTTGAATTGTATGAAAATGCATACTTCAACTTGTTCTATTACGGTAATTACACTATCAATGGCCACACTATAGCAATCTCAGACTCTGTAGACAAAATTAACAATGATCCAAATGTTTCCTTAGATGGCTCTAGACAAGAAAGAATTATATGTATCGGAAAGTCCGGAGAATTTGCCTTAAATCTGACAATGCAACCCTATTCAGTGATCTTAGTCGAGTTAAGAAGGATATAGGGCTACTTTAGATTTGAAAATTTGCGTGGTAAAAACTGGACGATTCGTTAACCAAACAGACATGATAAGAGTTTTATCCTACACCAGAGGGGAAACTATATACACAGTAAAATCTAGACCAACTAGGAGGATTGTAATGAAAAAACTAGTTCACCTCATCTATCGGCGGATTCCCAACAGGGTTCTTGAGCGGGACGACGAGTTAATAGCCGATTTGGACGAGGTAGTGGTTGCCAAAGCTAAGTTCGAGGGCATGCTCGCCCCTCTTAAGGTGAACGGCATCGAGGTCATCAGGAACGGTTATACCATGCTCTACTTCGCCTTTATCGGAAAGAACTACGATGTTTTAAAGGTTTACGATAAGAATGGACACTTTAAAGGGTTCTACATCGATATCCTGGCCTACACGAGGCGCGAAGGAAACACCCTTGAGATGCTTGATCTTTTCCTCGATATCTTCATCTTTCCGAGCGGAGAAGCTTTTCTCCTCGATGAAGATGAGCTTGAGATGGCACTCAACTACGGCGTGATTGATAGGGAGACCTTCGACTTCGCTTACACTATCGCAAGGGAAATCATGGGGAAAATCGAAAAAAGAGAATTTCCCCCTGAGATTGTATGGGAGTATGAACTGGAGGGTTTGGAATGAACTTCCTAAAAGAAACAAAAGATGGGGTAATTTTGATGGTATACGTGCAACCAAAGGCAAGGAAAAACGAAATTGAGGGCATAGACGAGTGGCGCGGAAGGCTGAAGGTCAAGATAAGGGCCCCGCCGGTTGAGGGGAAGGCGAACAAAGAACTCGTGAAGTTCCTCTCAAAGCTTCTTAAGGCGGAGGTTGAGCTCGTCAGGGGAGAGACCAGCAGGGAGAAGGATTTGCTTGTTAAGCTGAGCGCGGAAGAGGTAAAAAAGAGGCTGGGGATTTAAAAGACCATTGGGACAGACTGGCAGATTCAGGAGAAAGCTTAATTAGGGTTGGAGTGCTAGCTTAATCACAATGAGTGGGGAGGTGTGCATACACTCCCCGGATGGAAGCGCGGTAATTCCTGTCCTCTACGTGGCACCCTGTGAGACGAAGGATGGTGGGGAGATCGATGCAATAGCGCGCATAGATGGGGATTCGAAACAACTGATCGTCCAGATGTGCGAGCGGTTCAAGGAGGCGCACCCCGACGACTGGACGAACACGGCAGCGGACGTCATAATGGGCG
>JAMOPD010000372.1 GCA_027064745.1 Thermococcaceae archaeon | reverse complement strand
CTCCAAACCTTTTCCGCGGCTTTAGCTATCCTCAGGGCACCATCACCAGTAGCCTGGGCATACGTCTTGAAGTTAATCACTATAACCGGTTCCTTCAACATAGGTATCACCGTTAGTGTTGTTGCTTTTAACCCTTAAACGTCTTTCGGAGAGTTTCATTTCCACTGGAGAGAGGTCTCCCAAATGGGTCAATCAACCCCGCTCTTATGAGGGAAGAGCTTATCTTCGACCCTATTCCACTTTTGATTAGTTCTATGGTGATTATCTCAAGGGGCTTCAGACCTCTTTCCTCACGGGCCTTGTTGACTATGAGCGCTCCTTTGTAGGTCTCTTCGCTCACAACGATGGCATCAAGCGATTTGAGCCTGTCTGCAAAACCTATAGCATTGCTGATTTTTATGATGCGGTAGCTGGAATATTCATTGACTTCGAGAAACTTCAAAAGGTCGCGAAGGCGCATTTCGTAAGGAAGAATCTTCTCAGCATAAGGCTTTTCTTTTATCATTTCATCTGAGGTTAGTCCAATATACACGTATCTACCCACTTCAAAAGCTTTCCTCAGCAGAGCCTTATGTCCAAGATGAAGTCTGTCGAAGGTACCACCAACCACAACTTTTCTGAACCTCATCGTCCTCCTAAAATTTTAAGACCTCCTCCTCAAAAAAGGTTGTGGTTAAAAACAGGGGTGATGGAGATGGACTTCTTCTTTTACCCGGATTCGGTGGCGGTCTTCGGCTCATTCAAAAAAGGAGCGATAGCCTACGAGATACTGAGGAATATCGTTGAAGGAGGCTTTGAAGGAAAGATAATCCCGGTCAACCCAAAGGGCGGAGTGCTTAAAATTGAGGGAAGAAAATTTGAAATCCTGCGGAAATTAGATGAACCTGTTGATGTTGCTATAATCGCCATCCCGGCGAAGTTCGTTCCCGCTCTCATCGATGAAATCGGCCCGCTGATTAAGGGGGCTGTTGTAATCTCGGCAGGCTTTTCCGAGGTTGGTAATAGGGAGCTTGAGCGCGAGCTTGTGGAGAAAGCTAGGAAGCACGGCGTTCGCGTTATAGGCCCTAACTGTGCCGGTATCTTCGGCGTCCACGGGAGGTTCTTCGGTTCCTTTGAGGTCCGGGTTAAGTCTGGTGGTTTAGCTTTAATCAGCCAGAGCGGTGCCTTTGGTGGTGCAGCTTTGGCAATGGGCAACGAGGAGGGGATTGGGTTTTCCGCCTTCGTTTCCTATGGAAACGCCGCTGATCTAACGGAGAGCGACTTTTTGGAGTACTTTGCAGATGAGGAAAACACGAAGGCCATAGCCCTTTACATCGAGGGGGTTAAGGACGGCAGGCGCTTTTTGAAGGCGCTTCGCTATGCAAGCGTTAAAAAACCGGTCATCATCCTCAAGGCCGGCAAGAGTGCAAGCGGAGCTAAAGCTGCCGCTTCTCACACCGGCTCTTTGGCTGGAAGCTACGAGATTTACAGGGCTGCATTCAAGCAGGCCGGAGCGATAGAGGTCGAGGAGATGGAGGAACTCTTCGATGCTGCGAAGGCATTCGAGATGTATCCGAAAGCCGGAAGACGTGTTGCTGTCATAACTAACTCCGGTGGCCCCGGTGTTTTAGCTACCGATAAGCTCGAAAGGCTCGGCCTTGAGATGGCAAGGCTGGGCGATGAGACCGTTGAGGAGCTCCGCTCATTCCTTCCGCCCCAGTGCTCGGTGAAGAACCCAATTGACCTCATAGCAGATGCCGACTACGAGCGCTATAAAAAGACGATAGAAGTCATCTGCCGCGACGAAAACGTTGATTCCCTCCTCGTCATCTGCGTGCCGCCCATCTTCCTGCCCGGTGAGGAGATAGCCAGAGCCGTGATCGATGCCAAATGCGATAAGCCGCTGATAGTGAACTTCATGGCCGGAGAGCTCGTAAGGGACGGGGTTAAGTTGCTGGAGGGAAGTGGGATAAAGAACTTTCCAACACCTGAGAGGGCTGCTAAAGCTTTGAAATGGTTAAGTTCGAGAGGAGCATACTGTTAGATAACTGTGAGAGCGCCTGGCGGGCCGTCTAACTCCTGACAGTATCGAGAGGAGTTTCATAAATTTTAAATTTTTTAAATTTCTAACAACCGCAGTTCCCATCATGTTTTTAGTTGTGCATTATACTTGTTGAACGCCTGTATGAGCAACCACTTGGCATCTACAGGCATCTGAACCAATTTTAATTTTGATGGGAACCGGGGTTTCTAACATTTAACTCCAAATTAGGTGATATAATGTATCATCTCCTCTATCCGCTAATTCAGAATCAGGAGAAGAAACAAATGTTATGGCTGTAGACTGAATAACGGTGCTATCCAACAAGCCCACTATGGTGGGGATTGTGGTCTCTCCCAAGAGATATACCCATAGACTCATAAGCAGATCCGGGGAGTTTGTCGT
>JAMOPD010000371.1 GCA_027064745.1 Thermococcaceae archaeon | reverse complement strand
TTGAAATGCTATCTGATGTGTGGGTTGCTGGAAAAAGTGGGCCAGCTAAACTCGCAGAGATGGGCATAACTCTGGTTCCTTCGACAAAAATCAAAACTCCGGGCATAAAGGAAGCTCTCGCAAATCTTGACTGTAAGGTTGTAGACGCGAGAGACTATTGTGATCACATATGGTTTGTTGGTGAGCTGGTTGAAACAGCCTATAATGAGCATGATGGTGTCCCCAATGTCAGAAAAGCGAATTTTCTGGAACATTCTGCATGGGTAGAGTTTTTAACTTTTGAAAAGAAAATCCGTGGATCCGAATGAATAAATTTTTAAACTTTCTTGCAACTTTGTTTTTATGATTGTTTTGGGTATAGAAGGGACTGCACATACTCTCGGTATAGGAATCGTTACTGAGAAAAAGGTCCTCGCCAACGTATTCGACACTCTCACCACTGAAAAAGGTGGAATTCATCCAAAAAAAGCTGCTGAACATCACGCCCGGCTTTTAAAGCCCCTTCTCCAAAAGGCCCTTCAAACCGCTGGAATCACGATGGAGGACGCCAACGTCATAGCCTTCTCCCAGGGGCCTGGCCTCGGTCCGGCCTTGAGGGTTGTAGCAACTGCGGCCAGAGCTTTGGCAATAAAGTATGAAAAGCCTATAATCGGTGTCAATCACTGCATCGCCCACGTGGAGATAACCAAGATGTTTGGCGTTAGGGACCCCGTTGGTCTCTACGTCAGCGGCGGCAACACGCAGGTTCTTGCCCTTGAAGGCGGCCGCTACCGCGTCTTCGGTGAGACCCTCGACATAGGCATAGGAAACGCAATAGACACATTCGCGAGGGAACTCGGTATAGGCTTTCCAGGCGGGCCGAAGATTGAGAAGCTCGCCCTCAGGGGAGAGCGGTACATAGAGCTTCCCTATGCGGTTAAGGGAATGGATTTAAGCTTCTCGGGAATACTGACGGAGGCAGTTCGGAAGTACCGGACCGGGAAGTACCGCGTGGAGGATTTGGCGTATTCATTCCAAGAGACTGCCTTTTCAGCTTTGGTTGAGGTTACGGAGAGAGCTATAGCTCATACGGGCAAGGATGAGGTTGTTTTGGTGGGAGGTGTTGCCGCCAATAACAGACTTAGGGAGATGCTGAAGGCTATGACCGAGGACAGGAGCATAGACTTCTTCGTTCCGCCTTACGACCTCTGCAGGGACAACGGCGCGATGATAGCCTACACCGGCCTGAGAATGTACCTCGGCGGAGTGCGCTTCTCACTCGGCGATACAGTGGTTAAGCAGAAGTTCAGAACAGATGAGGTTGAGGTAATATGGAATTGACAGTTCCTTTCTGGTTATTTATAATGGACATACTCCTACTACTTTGTATGGCATATGCAACAGTTCATTCTTTCAGAAGGATTTCAAAATATAGAGGTTCTTTGCATAGATTTGTCCTTTATTTAACAGCATCCCTTTTCATGGCTACCCTTGGGAAAAGTATGCAGATAATTGAGGATTTTTCATACCATTATAATATGGAGTTCCGAGATATAGTGCCAATCGTTTATTTTGTCTCCATAATTGGCTTGATATATGCCTGTATAAACTACATAACCAAGATTGAACAAAAGATTTTCCCGGAGATTTATATGAAACATGGGAAACTTAAAGTAGAACCCGGCGCTTATCTTTTCTTATTCGAAGATGAGAATGAGTTGACAACACTCCTTCAAGACACAGAGGCTTCAGTATTGGCTATAACTCGGAATCCGGAGGGGTACTCTAAGTTCGGCACTCGGGTTAATAAAGTGTGGGTGAGTATGGCTGTTGAAACTGCTATACCGCCAACGAAGCTCCATGTGATTCAGGATATGGTAATAAATTTTTTGAAGAGTGTGGGGAGAGGTATAATCCTCATTGACTGTGTAGAGTACTTAATCCTATACAATGATTTTCCAGCTGTATTCAAGTTTTTAACTGCTCTGAAGGACTATGTGCTGCTTATGAGTTCTACTTTGGTTGTGGCAATTAAAAGAGGTACTCTCTCTGAACGTGAGCTAATAATCTTGGAGAGGGAATTCAAGCGTGTTGAAAAATTGATCAAGGAAGAGTAATACTCCCATGTTTTTGAATTCTTGATGCTTGAGTGTTTTTATAACTAAATTATAGATTTTCACAAAAAAGTTATAAAAGATACTGGAGAGCTTTAGTCGGGTGAGGATATGGAGGAGGGATATGATATAAAACCCCTTCCAAAATCAAAAAGGCCATACACATTTTTAACGCTCTTTGCAATCTGGTTTGGTGCAGGGATAAGCATCGCCGAGTTCTGGGCCGGAGCTTTACTCACTCCTGCTCTCTCGCTATGGGCAGCCCTTGGAGTTATACTCCTTGGCCATCTGATTGGAAACGCCGTGATGGGGCTCATAGCAGTTGAGGGTGAGGAAACAGGTCTCCCAACCATGGTTCTCTCCCGGGGAGCTCTCGGCATAAAAGGCTCTATCCTACCTTCTGCCCTTAACTATCTCCAGCTCATAGGCTGGACGGCCATAATGCTGATAGTCGGAGCAAACGCCATGGATGCTGTTTTCGGAAGGGGGTACACTCTGTGGGTGCTCACCCTCGGAATTCTGGTTACAGCATGGACATGCATCGGCCCGAAGAACTGGGAGAAGATCGAGAAAGCTGCTGCGGCTCTTCTTCTAATTTTGGCCATCTGGCTCACATACACGACACTGAAGCATTTCTCCCTCACGAATCTCATGTCAAAGCAGGGAGCAGGAGGAATTAGCATAATGCTGGCACTCGACCTTGTCATAGCCATGCCCCTATCATGGGCTCCGCTCATAGCGGACTATTCAAGGTTTGCCCAGGGAAGAGCGTTCTGGGGAACATTCCTAGGATATTTCGTCTCCTCATCTCTCTTCTACTTCGTGGGGGCACTGACTAACATGGCCATTGGCGAAAGCGATCCAATTAAGATAATAGCATCATACGGGCTTGGAATACCTGCGATGCTTGTGATAATATTCTCAACGGTAACGACGACATTTCTGGATGTGTATTCAGCCGCAATAACGTATAAGAACATTTCACCGAAAGCTGATGCCAGAAAGCAGGTTCTCCTTATCGGGATGCTTGGAACTGCTCTTGCCCTTGTATTCCCGGTTGACCGGTATGAAGGCTTCCTCCTGCTGATAGGGGGAGCTTTTGTCTCACTGGCCGCAATAATGCTCACGGACTACTTCATTGTAAAGAAGACCTATGATCCCGAGGAGCTACTGGATGAAGGGGGTAGATTCGCCGGTTATAACACCAAAGCTTTGATCGTATGGTTCATAGGCTTCCTGTTTTATATGCTTCTGGCGGTTGAAGGGCTGTTTGGAATCCATATTCCATTTTTGAGTGCTCTCGG
>JAMOPD010000370.1 GCA_027064745.1 Thermococcaceae archaeon | reverse complement strand
ACACCGGCTTCTTGAGGAAGGGAGAGCCAGAGTTCGTCATAAAGACATTTAGGGACGAGTTTGGCTTAAACCTCATCTACGTCGACGCTCAGGAGCGCTTCTTTGAAGCGTTGAAGGGAGTAGTTGACCCAGAGGAGAAACGCAAGATAATCGGGAAAGTTTTCATAGACGTCTTTGAAGAGGTTGCCAATGAAATAAATGCTGACTTCTTAATTCAAGGTACCATAGCTCCGGACTGGATTGAAAGCCAAGGAAAGATAAAGAGCCACCACAATGTCGGTGGTTTGCCTGAGAGGCTCAACTTAGAGCTAATCGAGCCGCTGAGGGATTTATACAAAGATGAGGTTAGGGAAGTCGCTAAAGAGCTTGGTCTTCCAGAGAGGATATACAATAGAATGCCATTCCCTGGGCCGGGATTGGCGGTGAGGGTGTTGGGTGAGGTAACGCCCGAGAAGGTTGCAATCGTTAGAGAGGCCAACGCTATCGTCGAGGAAGAAATTGAGAAGGCTAAGCTAAAGCCGTGGCAGGCCTTTGCCGTCCTCTTAGGAGTTAAGACCGTTGGCGTGCAGGGAGACATAAGGGCTTACAAAGAAACAATAGCCGTCCGCGTGGTGGAGAGCCTCGACGGAATGACAGCCAACGCTATGAATGTGCCTTTTGATGTTCTCCAAAGGATAGCTTTCAGGATAACAAGCGAGGTTCCCCAAGTGGGGAGAGTGCTCTACGACATAACAAACAAGCCTCCAGCGACGATTGAGTTTGAGTGAATTTCGATACTTTTATCTATTTTTAAAAGCAAGTTATGATTGGGGTGAAGGATGTGGATGTTATAGAAGTTGTGTATGAAAACGGTGTTCTCAGACCCCTGAAAAAGCTCAATCTCAAGGAGGGTGAGAAACTTAAGATTAAAATAATCACCGACAATATAGCCGACTTCATCAGGAGCCTTGGAGGAGAAATAGAAAGATCACAGAAAGATCCGCTTGAGATACTAGCCGATGTGAGGGAGTAACATGAAGTTCGTGATTGATGCATCCCTGCTCATTGATTCCTTTTCGCTCTTTGATAAATCGCGGAGGGAGCTTGCTTTAAAGGTTTTCGATGCAATTAAGACTCATGAACTATATGCACCGAAGTTATGTCAGGTTGAGTTTGTGAGCGTCTTAAGGCGTTTTACACCCGAAGATAAGGTTCGACGATTCATGGATGTGTTTGACTTCATGACTCTCGTAGGTGAATCTGAATTCTTTGAAGAGGCACTGGAATTTTCTTTTAAAATTCATTCCCGTGCAGCGGATTCCTACTATATCTCAACCTCAAAAATTCTAAATGCCACTCTTTTAACCAATGATAGAAAAATGGCAGAAAATGCAAGGAAAGCGGGTATTAAAGCCTTCTATCTGGTTGAAGAGGCGGAAAAGTTTTTCAAATCGCTGGAGGTGGGGGAATGATAATCATAATGGACAACCACGGGCAGTATGTGCACAGAATCTGGCGCACTTTGAGGTATTTGGGAGTTGAGGCAAAGATAATTCCAAACACTACCCCCTTAGAGGAAATTAAAACCATGGAGCCAAAGGGCATAATCTTCTCAGGCGGGCCTGACATAAATAAAACGGGCAACTGCTCCGCCATCTTGGAGCGCTATGATGGGTTTAACGTGCCTATTTTGGGCATCTGCCTCGGCCACCAGCTCATAGCCAAGTACTTCGGGGGCAAAGTTGGGCGTGGTGAGAAGGCGGAGTACAGCCTCGTTGAGGTGGAAATCTTAGACGAAGACGACATATTTAAGGGCATTCCAAAGCGCCTCAAAGTCTGGGAGAGCCACATGGATGAGGTTAAAGCGCTCCCCGAGGACTTTGAGCTATTGGCTAAGAGCGAATTCTGCCCTATTGAAGCTATGAAACATAAGGAATTGCCGATTTATGGTGTGCAGTTCCATCCGGAAGTTGCACACACCGAAAGGGGGAGCGAGATCTACAAAAACTTTGCAAGGCTCTGCGGTGAGCTCTAAATGCAGTTTAGCTTATTTCTCCTTTAGCACGTATATAAGGTCAAGATAAGATGGAACACCTGTTGAGAATTTTAGTATGAAATTCTTAAATCATTCTCTGAATCAGTATCAGAAGTCCGATGGCAAGTATTATGACATTAATAAGCTTTTTCAGCCGGTCCCTCTCAGCTCTGGCATTTATATGGGTTCCCAGATACACACCCGGCAAAGTACCGGCAATTAACACCAGAGCTAGATGGTAATCTATGCTGCCAAAAGATGCATAGTTCAGAGCACTGAAGGATGACAAAGCCAGACCATAAAATATCGTGACCCCAACAACCTCCCTTGGGCTGATTCTGGCCAGGTTCATCAGGGCAAAGCTAACAATAACTCCTGCACCGACTGAGGTAAACTGGACGGTTAAGCCAACGATAAATCCCAGGAGATAGAGATATTCCCTCCGCGGCCTCAAGGGAACATGGATTTCTCCTCTGGTTAAGCTCAGGAGGGAGCTGAGAATCAGAATTGTGCCGAGTAATAGTGTGAGGTAATGATTTAGCGTACTCTTGTTAATAATCCTGAGCAGGAGTGAGCCAAGCAGAATCGCAGGTAGGCTGCCAGCAAAAAGCCTCAGAGCCAGATCAAATCTGATGCTTCCCTTTTTATGGTGGAAGAACACACCAAAAACCCTCGTAACAGTGGCATATAAAAGATCAGTGCCAACAGCGGTTAGAGGTTCAACTCCCAAGAATATAAGCGAAGGCGTCATCAGAGCTCCTCCGCCGACACCTGTCAGCCCAACCAAAAATCCAACAAGGAAACCGAGAAAAATAAAAGAGATCATTGCACCACCTCAGAGATAGCCAAGCTCTCTAGCCTTGCTTAAAACGGCCTCTACCTCCTCCTCAGGAGTCATCTTTGAGCTGTCCACCTTAACTTCCGGCTTCTCTGGCTCCTCATAAACACCATCGTAGCCCGTCAATCCCTTAATTTCTCCCCTTATGGCTTTGGCGTAGAGACCCTTTGGATCCCTTTGGATCCTCACCTCCAGAGGTGCGTAGAGATAGACTTCAATGAAGTTGCCTATCTCCTTCCTCGCGTATTCTCTGACGGCTCTGTAAGGTGAAATCAAGGAGACTATCGTTATGACGCCGTTTCTCGATAGGAGCTTGGCCATGTGGATAACTATGCGGTTATGCATCTCCCTCGCTTCCTTGCTGAAACCTAAGTTTGGATAGAGGGTTTTTCTTATCGTATCGCCATCCAAAATTTCCACTCTATACCCCATTCCTTTGAGCTTCTTCTTTAGAGCATGTGCCAAAACTGTTTTTCCGGCACCGCTCGGTCCAGTGAGCCAGATGGTAAATCCCTGCTCCAGCGTCCTAAGAGACGCTCCTACTTTCTCGCTCATATTATACTCCTCCCCCTAAGGGGTTTTTTCATTCCAAAGAGCTTGAGCACTGTTGGTGCAAAGTCATAAATTGTGAGCTGGGTTTGCTTGGCCTCCTTCATGCCTGGCAGATACAGGGAGAACACTCCATACTCAGCGTGAACTGCATCGTCCGGGCCCAAGTCATTCTCCAAGAGGTATGGTGTTTCATAACCCAAAGTTCCCGCGGCTCTCCAGTTCAAATCGTCCAGGTAAACCATCATATCTGGTTTATCGCCTTTGGCAATTGGATATATCTCCTCTGGATAGAACACTTTAGTATCCCACTTCTCACCGTTTGGCCCTCTAATGCCCTTTATGAGCTCGGCAACCTCGTCCCTAACCTTGTGGTAGTTCTCTGGCTCGATGATTCCTTGGGGCTCTCTTCCCTTGACGTTGAGGAAGACCCTTGAGTAATAACCGCCCCATGCCCAAGCAATCGTCTTGCTCCAGTCAACCTTAAGCTCGTTGAACCTCACTTGTCTTCCTTCCTTGAGAATCTCTGGGTTTTTAATCTTCAAGAGACCCTCTTCAATGAGCCATTGATTGATTGCGAAAGCTCCCTTCATAGCCTTTATTCCGTGGTCTGAAACTATTATGACAGCTGTCTCATCCAAATCCAGGAACTCCAATGTCTTTCCTATCTCCTCATCGAGGAGCTTGTAGTAGTCGGGGATGACGTTTTTGTAGGGATTGTCATCACCGGGATAGAGGTGGTGGTTCTCGTCGAAGTACTTCCAAAAGGCGTGGTGCACCCTGTCAAGCCCTATATCCACAAACTGGAAGTAGTCCCACTCCTTCTCCTGGATTAGGTAGCGAATAACCTCGAACCTCTTTTTCGTCATCTCCCAGAGCTGTTCCCTAACCTCATCCCTGTTCTCTTTTCTAAAGACTACATCAAAGATGTACTCGCCGACTAAGCGCTCAATCTCGCCTTTAAGCTCTTTTGGGTAAGTATAATCAACAGAAGCATCGGGGGTTATGAAACAGCTCACGAGGTAGCCGTTGATTGGCCTCGGTGGATAGCTCGGCGGAACGCCAACTAAAATTGATTTTTTGCCCTTTTCAGCTATGTAGTGCCAAACGGCCTTTTCCTTAACCATTAAACTGTGGGCAATCCAGATATCGTTGTATGTGCCTTTCTTTCTATGTCTAAAGCCATATAAGCCGAGTTCTCCAGGTGTTTTGCCTGTAGCCATAACCATCCATGCGGGAATAGTGATGGCAGGGATTGTGCTCTGCATTGGACCGTAAATTGATTTTTCCAAGAGCTTCTTTATGTTTGGTAGGTCATCCAAAAACCTATCGAAGAGTAGCTCTGGAGGAGCTGAATCTAAACCGATAACAAAGACTTTCTTAACGTTTTCCATCTCAATCACCCCAGATAAGAGTTAATTATCTCTAAAGCTTCGCTTATTCTATCCCTTTCGCAAACGCAGCCCAAAACCTCACTCTTTCCACCCGCGTTGAAACCCTTTTCTTTGAGAGCACCAATAATCTCGCTCATGTTTATCCTCTCTTTTAGCTTGGAGGAGATTCTAAAGTATATCTGGCTTTTCCCGTGGAAATCCCTGTTTACCACGATTGCCCCTTCATAGCCAGCTTCCCAAACCGCTTTCCTCGCGATTTTTGAGATTATATTGAATGGACTCGTGAACTCTATGAATGCAAACCCCTTCTTCAGCTCTACACTTGAGAAAGCGTCCTGAATTGCTTTTTCTATCGCCTCAACGTTCTTAATCCACGGTTCGTACTCCAAAAGCTCCCTGAGAGTTGAGCTTAAAAGTATTCCAACGGCCTTCTCCACGCTCTCTCTTTCCATCACGATGTAGTTTGAATCAATGAGCTGAACTAACCTCAAAGCTTCCTCCTTTGTGAGTCCTTCTTTTCTTAGGAGCTCTCCAACTTTTGGAATTTCAAAGGCTTTGCTTCCAATATCGCCAATTACCCCCAAAGCGCTCCAAGCATTCCAAAGGGAAAAATGAGATGAGACTACGAAAGAGGCTGAAGGAGCCTCATTTCCCTCAAGTGCCGGGTTTATTTGCTTAACTTTTGGGTTTTTGATTCTCGGCTGGATGTGATGGTCTATGAATATAATCTCTTTTTCAATGTTTTCAACTTCGTGAGGGAGGTTTAGGTCGAGGATGTAAATCTTTTCAGACTTTTCAATGGCTTTTCTAATCCTTTTGTCAAATCTGAACTCTCCGATTGGAGGGCTCAAGTTCGTGAAGTCTTCTAATCCCACAGCTTTGATAACGAGGGCCGCTGAAGTTATGCCGTCCGTGTCCCAGTGGTGTATAAGTAGCATGGGGATCACTCTACGAAGGGCTTCTCAAAGCTCCTTATCACTTCATAGACTTCTGGCCTCATCATGTACTCTGGTGGCCTTTCACCTCTCGTTATCATTCTCCTGAGCTTTGTGCCGCTTATGTGAACGTGGAATTTCCTGTCATGCGGGCATATTTTTGCGTTGACCATTCCTCCGCATTTCCTGCAGTAAAAAGCCTCACGTATGAACATTGGGGTTATACCCAAGTCAGGGAACTCGTCGAAGAGCTCCCATGCTTCATATGGTCCATAATAATCGCCAACTCCTGCGTGATCCCTTCCAACTATGAAATGAGTTGCTCCAAAGTTCTTCCTCATTATTGCATGGTGTATTGCCTCCCTCGGCCCGGCATAGCGCATCTCATAGCGCACCGTTGCAAGCGTCGCGGCGTTCTTTGGATAGTAGTGCTCGAAGAGAGTCTCATAAGCTTTGATTATAACTTCATCTTTATAATCGCCCTTCTTCTTCTTTCCGAGGACTGGGTTTATGAATAGACCGTCAACAAAGGTTAAA
Organism: Thermococcaceae archaeon; assembly: GCA_027064745.1. Lineage (GTDB taxonomy): Archaea > Methanobacteriota_B > Thermococci > Thermococcales > Thermococcaceae > Thermococcus. The sequence goes on along the minus strand of JAMOPD010000370.1, from coordinate 294 downwards.
GCTGCTTTCTGCACGTATTCATGCCCGAGGTGTGGCACATTTCTTGTTTGGAATGCCACAATAGTTTTCCAGCCGCGCTCCTTAAAGAGCACCCTTGTTTCGACGGGCCTTAGAGTGTACTTCTCGAAGGGGTTTGGCACTTCATTGAGGAGCTCGATTTCACCGCCGACTAGGTATTTGGCCATTGAATACACCTTAGCAACGCCCGGATGAGCTTTATCTGTAGTCTTGAATACTTTTTGGGCAAATTCCTTCTTATTATAGGTGTAAATCTCATCAACGTGCATCCTTGCT
>JAMOPD010000369.1 GCA_027064745.1 Thermococcaceae archaeon | reverse complement strand
GCGTTCGAGATAAGGACGTCGTAATTCAGCTCGTCCCCGTCAGCGGTGATGACCTTCTTTGAGTCGACATCAACCTCAACGGCCTTCTTTCTCGTGAGTATCTTCCCGCCGTTTTCTGCCACAATTCTCGCGAGCTCCCCAGTTAGGGCTTTACAGCCACCCTTGATCAGCCCGGGCCCGCCCCACCTCAGAGCGGCTTTTATCTCCTTTGCAAGCTCCCTGGCTGGAACATCCAGAACGCTGTCTGCCCAACCAAGAAAGCTTCGGATAAAGAGGTCGACGAACTCGTTGCCACCTATCTTCTCTCTTATCCACTCGCGCCCGCTCATCTCGGCCTCTTCCCCGGTTGGCAGTCTATTCCTCTTGACGTCGAGAAGGAGCTTGGTTGCCCTGGCCTTTTCCCTGAAGCTCAAGTACTTCCATCCCTCCTTGTATGGAAATAGCTTTCCCTTGTAGAGAATCATGCCCTTCGGCTTTGAATTGACTATCTGAACATTTGCCTTGAGGAGGTTAAGGAGATACGCCAGAGGCCCGTCAGCACCGTGGGGAATCATGTGGAATGCCCCTGTGGAAAGACCAAAGCCCCTATAGTTCAGGTTGGTGCATCTTCCCCCGATATATGGAGCTTTTTCAAGAACCGTTACATCATAACCGCTTTTTGATAAAAATGATGCCATCAGGAGCCCGCCGATTCCGGAGCCTATTACAACAGCCTTGGCTTTCATTTTACCACCAGATAGAAGAGGAGAGGTTAGAAATATAAGGATTTGGCTCATGTGCTCTCTAATTTGAAACCTCTAAAATAGAAATGTGAAGAAAGCACAATTATGAAAAAGAAAACCCTACGTGAAATGCAGAATTTGAGAAGAGAGGTTAAATCCGCCAGTCGACATTCAGTATGTCACTGTATGCCTGCAGAACTCTCCTGAGGTATTCTTTAGCTGTTCCTATTTTGTCCTCCCTGAACTTAGCCGCCCACTTCTCATTTCCGAACTCCTCGCTTCCCCTGGCTACAAGGTCAATTACTCTCATCGAGTCCCAGAACACGGGTTCATAACCAGCCTTCTTTGCGAAATCTATGAGCTTTCTGATCTGCTTTCTTGAGTGCTCCTCCATATCAACATTCTCACCGTAGGCTTCAAGGAACAGGACTTTGAGCACAGGTTTCATCCATTTCCTGTGGAAACGGCACCAGCCAATGTTGTCGTACCAGAACTCCCAAGTCGCGCTGGCGACTATCTTCTGGGCAAGCTCCTCGGGCTCAAGAAAGACTCCGAACTGGTAGAACGTCCAGTAGCGACCCTGAATAGGTAGAGGAATGTAGTTGCCTATAGCCCAGTACATTGTTGGCGTTATCTCCCCGTTCTCGCCAAGCGGCACGAAAACGCCGTAGTCCTTGAAGCTCTCTCCGTACTTCAGCCTGTCCTTGAACTTTTCATCAAGAACCATACTAGCCTTTCTCTTTCCAAGCCCCAAAATTTTAGCGATTTCATTCTCAGCAAAGGCAACACTGTGGGCCAACTCAGCGACCAGCTTGGCGTTGGTTTCACTCGCCTCCACAGGTTTTAGGAGAAGGGATTCTTTTGTAAATTCAGGTTTTCCGCTGAGTCCTATCTCTTCGGGCTTGAGGAGGTCTCTATGCACCAGTTCGAGAACCCACGCGGCTAAGCCGCCAAATTCAATCGCATCGAATCCCATGGCATCTGCAGCATGAACGCTTATTTGGCTCGCCCTCAGGACTATGCTCCCGCTGAGGGGACCGTTTGCCTCAAAGGGCTCATATTCGATGTGATGTCCATCGGCATATTTCTTGCATGCAACAGGACACGGCTCACCACAGGTAGTCCAGTTCTTGGTTTCTATGGCCTTCTTGTTAAAGGGCTCCCAATAGTGTTTCATTATATTCTCATGGATTTTAATTCTGTCTTCCTTCTTTATATACGGCATCTGCCAGTTGAGAATCGGGATGAAGTCTCCTTCGGCAGGGTAGTTTCCTCCAAAGGTACCACCGGTTTTCAGTTTTGGATTATACTTGTACTTCGTGGTCTTTTCGGCTATGACATCAAACATCGGCTTCTTTAAAACTCCCTCAACTATCGGCTTGGCGTTTCTTATGTTGCTTATGTCTTCTTTGGGGAACTTCTTCTTTGCTTTTCCTCCGAAAATTATGGCTACAACATTATGTGCCCTCAGAAGAACACTTCCACTTCCTCCTCTTGCAGCCCAATCTTCACTGCCGATGACCCTCTCGCCTTTTCTAAGCGTCTGTGAGAATATGGAGCCAAAGTTCGTATTCAGTGCAGCAGGGCCAACACAGGCAATCCTGAACTCAGAATCAAACTTATCTCGAAAGTTATCTATGAGGTACTGGGTGAGGGCATAGACGCCTTCCTCACCTTTATAGCCTCTCCAGATTTCAATAATCTTTTCAAGCTCGATTTCATGGAGCTCGACAGTCATGTTCTCTCCATCGCCACTCAGGAGTATCACTGTTGGCTTCTCCCGTTTGCCCTTCAAGACCACAAAATCAACGCCAACCCGCTGGAACTGATAGGCCGCACCGCCCATCGCTGATGGGAACAATACTCCATAAAGCGGTGAGCGGAAGACAAACATCAATCTATGTGATCCCGGAAGAACCGAACCAGCAAATGGCCCTTTTCCAAAAACAACAACATTATTCGGGTCATATGGACTGAGTTGATAGGTCTTATATATTTCGCTGTGTAGGTGAATAGCGTAGTCTATCACGCCGTAAACGCCTTCTTTTTCAATGTCCTCTGCTTTTATTTCTCCATTATCCAGATTAATTGTGAGAGTTGTGAATTTCATAACACTCCCCCCGTATCACTCCGGGTGTTATTTACATTCAATGTATTTAAGATTTTCGAGATACTATTTGATACAGGATAAGTTAGACAGCCCGCCAAGCGCTCTAACCTGTGTTAGCATAAGTAAAAACAAAAAGGTTTAGGTTATCAGCGACACCAGATCTCTTATTGCTTTTTCTGGGTTTTTGGCTTTTGTGACGCCGCTCGCCAAAAGCACGCCAACACTTCCCAATTCCAAAGCTTTTTTCACGTCCTCCCCCGTGCTTATACCAGCACCAGTGAGGACTTTAACTTTGGGGTTAACCCTCTTAACTAACTCAACAGTATTAGTGATTACCTCGGGCTTAGCCTTACTGACCGGAATGCCCGTTCCAATCAATTCAGGCGGTTCGACAGCAACATAATCCGGTTCAAGTGCTGCCACAGCCGCACTAACCCCCGGATTATTCGAGCACACTATGGTTGTAAGCCCAACTTCTCTAGCACGCCTTACCGCCGCTTCAAGATCCGCTAAAATCATCCTGTTCTCCGAATGATTGAGGAGAGTCCCAACAGCCCCAGCCTCCTTCACAGCCTCCGGCAAAACATGCCCCGTATGACTCCCCGGCTTAATCGGATCAATATGCTGCGCAAAAACCGGAATCTCAACGCTTTCAGCTATCATCCTCAAGTCTGCAAGCTGCGGAGCAACAACAATAGTCACCCCACTCTCCCTCCAAACCTTTTCCGCGGCTTTAGCTATCCTCAGGGCACCATCACCAGTAGCCTGGGCATACGTCTTGAAGTTAATCACTATAACCGGTTCCTTCAACTTCATGTAAACCACCTCATGCAGGTCTTGTTGCAACTATATTCGCTTCCGTGCCCAAGATATTCTCTATTATAACCTGACCAACATGCACGGGTGCTTCAACTTCCACATCAGCAAGCTTCTTCATTATTTCAGGCATGAGTTTCTTTGGAACTGGTTTGTCTGTTTTTACTGAAACTGTTGGGAAGATTCCCCCTTTCACTTTCACGACACTCATGATAACACGTTTTGGTTCTGTTACTTCCTGAACTGCGTACTCGTATCCTCTAGGACAGCGGTGCCCCGTTACCCTCATTATCTTATCGCCCTCCATGGTGACCTCTATGGGGCAGCCGAGGGGACATATTATACAGGTTAACTTGAATTTTTTGATCTCACTCATTTGGAACGACCTCCATCGTAATTTTATCCTCGGCTTTGGCTATGTCTCTCTTTCTCAGCTTTATCCTTATCATTTCAGATGGCTTAACAAAGGGCAAGCGCATTTCCTTTCCTATCTCCGGGAAACGAAGCTTAATGTTTTCCTCGGGCTTTGCAACCCTCGCGTATATCATGACATCTTTTGCCTCAGAGACATAATGCGGAACGACGAGTCTTATGTTTCTACCCTTCACGAGCTTTTTCCACTTCACAGTTGAAAGTCCTTCGTTTTTAACAAACTCATACGCCCCCATTGCAGCCTCCTCTCCCTGCTCGACAACATAATCAACGAGGTCATTGATGACGAGAGCATTTCCTGCCACAAATATTCCTGGGACGCTTGTCTCAAGATAGCTGTTTACAACCGGTCCCTTTGTCGCTGGGTCAATAATGACGCCAGCCTTTTCTATGACCTTTAAGTACGGTACGAGACCCGCTGCCAGAACGACGGTGTCACATTCGAGCTCCTTCTCTGTCCCCGGTATGGGTCTTAGGTTCTCATCAACCTTCGTGATGATAACTTTTTCAACTCTCTTTCTGCCTTCCACCCTCGTAACTGCGTGGCTCAGATATAGGGGTATTCCGAAGTCCTCCAAACATTGAACGATATTCCTTGTGAGTCCTCCGGGGTAGGGCATGAGTTCTATGACCGCCTTAACGTGAGCACCCTCCAAGGTAAACCTACGGGCCATTATCAGGCCAACATCTCCTGAGCCCACAATTACTATCTCCTTTCCGGGCATTATTCCGTAGATGTCCATCATTGTTTGGGCTTCTCCTGCGGTGTATATTCCCGCAACCCTGTGCCCGGTTATGCCTATCTCGAAGATATGTCTCTCCCTTGCACCCGTTGCATAGATGACAGTTTTTGTCATGATGTTTAGGAGTCCCTTTTCTGTAACAACTTTCAGGATTTTGTGCCTGTACGAGTGTGGGATTATCTCAAGGACATGGGCGTTTGTGTAATGTTCAATTTCCATCTCTCTGAACTTTTCAATCAGGCGATATATGAACTCAGTTCCTGTAAGATCTTCTCTGAAGTAGTGGAGCCCGAAGCCCGGATGCACGCACTGTATTGGAATACCACCGATAAACTCCCTGTTCTCTATGAGGAGAACTTTAAGTCCGAGTTCCTTTGATTTTATTGCCGCAGCAAGTCCTGCCGGGCCGCCACCGATGACGACAACATCGTACTCATTCTGCATTTTCCTTCACCCCCTCTTTCAGGAGGACTTTAATATCGCCGATACCGTATTCCGTTCCCTTTCCCTTCAATGTAACCTTCCAGAGGGGAGTTCCAGTTTCCCTAGCGATTATGTTTGCTATTCTAATTCTACAGTATGAGCCCTGACAGGTTCCCGCCATGACCATGGGCCATGTTCTCATCTTAATGCCATCAAGGGTTATGGTTTTAACACCCATCCTCTTCATGCGGTTTATTACATCTAAGATGTCTCCCTCGGTTATCCCGCGGCACATGCAGACTACCCTTCCATAGGCGGGATTTTTCTTTATGAGCTCGTTCTGTTTCTCAGGAGGGAGGCTCTTGAAGAAGAGAGCTCTCCTATAGGGGTTCCAGTGGGATTTTCTGGTCAATTTTATTTCCAGCTTCCCTTGAATAAGCTCCTCAACTATGTAATATGCTATTGCCGGTGCAGATGTGAAGCCAGGGGATCTTATGCCCGCAGCATTTATGAACCCCCATGGGTCATCATAAGCATCAATTATCCATCTCCCATCAGGCGGTTCTGGCCTCAGACCAGCGAATGTTCTTATTACCATGCTTCTTGGTGGGAGCTCCTTTATAAGCTTCTGCGCCCACTCCCATACAAATTCAAGACCTTCTCTGGTGGTTGAAGTGTCTTCCTTTGCGTCCTCTGGTAGATCTTGAGCCGTTGGCCCTATCATAAGCCCACCATTCAGCTCAGTGATGACGTAGACGCCCTTAGTAATCGGGGTAGGTGTCTGGTGGACTATCTTCGTCACCTTTGGCTCAGCATCATCATCAAAAATAAAATACTCTCCCTTTCTGGGGTGTACTGTGAAGTAATCTATACCCGCCATCTTCGAAATTTTATCTGAATAAAGACCGGCCGCGTTTATGACAATATCTGCCTCGATGAATCCCCTATTTGTCTCAACTCCCTTAACCTCGCCTTTCTCTATTTTTATCCCCGTAACTTCTGTCTCGGGATGGAACCTGACACCATTCTCGACAGCATTCTCAACAAGAGCCGGAGCTGCCATCGTAGCTGATAGTAAACCTGCTGTAGGTGCCCAGAGCGCTCCGGCAGCGTTTGGATTAGCATTGGGTTCAAGCTTTAGAAGTTCATCATGGTCAACTAACCTGACTCCCGGAACACCGTTTCTCTGGGCAAGCTCAAGGTAGTGCTCGGCAACCTTCATGTCTTCCTCTTCCACTGCAATCATGAGTTCCCCGGGCCATTTTGCAGGTATTCCAAGCTCTTTAGTCCACTGATACCAGAGCCTGTTTCCTTTAATGCAAAGCTTTGCTCTGAGCGGATACTTGTCTGGCTCATCTTCATGACCCGGATGTAGTATTGATGTATTTGCCTTGCTGACACCCAGTCCGGCATCTGCATTTTTCTCAAGAAGATGTATTTCTAGTCCCTCATACTGGCTTAAAACTCTGGCTATCGAAGCCCCTACAACTCCTGCTCCAATTATAACAACTTTCATTCTCTTTCCCCCAGATGATGATTAAGGTATGGTAAAGAAAAACCAAATAAAAAAGTTGAGAAACAGAAATTAAATCTCAAACCCAAGATCCTGCAGAACCTTAGCCCAGCCCAGAGATCTCTTAACAGCTTCTTTCCATCCTCCATAAAGCTTTTCTCTGGTCTTCTCATCCATCTTGGGCTCAAATTCTCTCTCAACCTTCCACATCTTTGCAATCTCTTCCTGATCCTTCCAATATCCAACCGCAAGTCCTGCAAGATATGCCGCTCCGAGGGCAGTTGTTTCCTGTATAACTGGCCTGATGACCTTCGTTCCTAAGATATCTGCCTGGAACTGCATCAGGAAGTCGTTCTTGGTTGCACCGCCATCGACTCTAAGCTCTGCCACTTTTATGCCACTGTCCTTCTCCATGTCATGAAGAACATCCCTTGTCAAATAGGCAATCGACTCCAGAACCGCCCTTGCGAAGTGTGCTCTTCTGGTACCTCTGGTAATTCCAATAACGAGTCCTCTTGCATACTGATCCCAGTATGGAGCTCCAAGACCAACGAAGGCAGGCACGAAGTAGACTCCATCATTGCTCGCAAGGTCTCTGGCTAAAGGCTCGACCTCTGCCGAGACCTCAATTATCTTGAGGGAATCCCTAAGCCACTGCACTGCTGCTCCAGTGATGAAAATGCTTCCTTCAAGGGCGTATTCAACTTTTCCGTTCAGACCCCATGCGATTGTGGTCAGTAGATCCTTCGACTTGTAGGGTTTTTCACCGGTGTTCATCAGCATAAAGTTTCCAGTTCCATAGGTGTTCTTGACCATACCCGGTTTGTAGCATGCCTGTCCAAAGAGTGCAGCCTGCTGGTCACCTGCATCACCTGCTATCGGGACCTCAGCTCCAAAGACCTCTTTGTCGGTGTATCCATATATCTCACTGGATGGCTTTGGTTCAGGAAGAATCTCCCTCGGAATGTTCAGTATCTCAAGAAGCTCGTCGTCCCAGTCAAGCTTGTGGATATTAAATATCATGGTCCTTGAGGCATTAGAGTAGTCAATGACATGAGTTTTGCCGCCGCTGAGGCGCCAGATTAAGAATGTATCTATTGTTCCAAAAAGAATTTCACCTTTCTCTGCCTTTTCCCTAACTCCGGGAACGTTGTCGAGTATCCACTTGATTTTCGTGCCTGAGAAATATGCGTCTGGAACAAGTCCCGTCTTCTCCTTTATCGTATCGTAGTGCTCCTTCTTCAGATCATCCACAATATCGGCAGTTCTCCTGCACTGCCATACAATTGCATTGTATACAGGCTTTCCGGTTTTCTTATCCCAGAGAATTGTGGTTTCTCTCTGATTTGTAATACCTACAGCGGCTATATCCTTTGGCCCAACCCCAGCCTTTTCCATGGCGGTTTTAACTGCCCTCATCTGGGCATCCCATATCTCATCAGGGTTGTGCTCGACCCATCCTGGTTTAGGATAGTACTGGGTAAATTCGTACTGCCCAACTCCCCGGATGTTGCTCTCTCTGTCAAAGACTATAGCCCTGGCACTGGTCGTGCCCTCATCAAGAGAAAGTACATATTTTCCTTCCAAGTCAGCCATATCAGGCCCCTCCTCTCTTCGGTACAAATGGCTTTACCAGATACTTATATGTCAACGCTCCTAAAATGCCTCCGATTATAGCACCTATAACGGGAGGCCCTATCCAGTACCATCCAGTGAATAAGCCCTTAGTTCCTACAAGTGCTCCAAAGATACGTGGTGAAAGGTCTCTAGCAGGGTTTATAGCATATCCGCTGGTACCACCAAGGCTGAATCCTATTGATCCAACGAGCATACCGATCAACCAGGGAGCCATATTTGAGCCTGGTCCCGTGTTATCTCTGTCTGTTATGGCATATACCCCAATAAGTAGCATCCACGTGCCTATTATCTCTGCAATGAAAGCATTTGTCGTTGAAAAGGTACCAATGTATTTCCCTGAAATCTCGGATAATGTATGACCCCACATAGCTTTATTGACGATGGAACCTGGCCCAGTGCACCATACATTTGGCATTCCTGCTGCTTTAAGGCCTTCATAATAAACAAGATAGACACCAAGGGCACCCAAGAATGCTCCAATAAACTGGCCGACAAGATATGCGGGAACCTTACGCCATGGAAGGTCGCCGTTGACGGCCTGTGCTATTGTAACTGCAGGGTTTATGTGGGCTCCAGAGATTCCACCCACAGCATAAACTGCCATTGCTACTGCAAAGGCCCAACCAAAGGCTATTAGAAGCCAGCTGTATGCCTGCGGTGCCAAACGTGGAGCTAATGCCACATTTGCAACGACACCATCGCCCAGCAAAATCAAAATTCCAGTTCCTATAATTTCGGCAATAATTATTGCCTTATCACTTGGCTCTTCAGACATAAGTCATTACACCTCCGTGGGTCTTTGTATTATTCTGTAACTTTGAAGATTATAAAGATTATTATTTATAACATTTTAATCCATGAATATTGGTTTATAAAACTAAATGTAAAAGTAAAGGGTTATAACGTTTTAAATCATTTTACATGCGAGTATCAAACCAATAGGGAAAGATTAGGTTAGAATATAGAAATTAGACGAGATATCCCAAAGACATTCTATAATAGTAAAGTGTTATAACATAAAAATCAAATCTGAAAATAACTATAAAAGCAGCTGAAGGAGATTCACTCGTCATTCACTAGTATATTCTTAAACTCTAAAAGCAACTCTACAAGTTCGTCCCAGCTTAACTCACGTCCAAAATTCTGCTGGAACTTAAGTTTTTCCTGCTTCAAACGTAAATAGGTTTCCTTTTTAAGGGGGATTGTCTTATATCTACTTTTTGGTTTATATACATGTCTTTGCAAGGGCACCCGCCCCCCGAATCCAATACCAAGAACATAACTCGGTTTTAATATCGATATTTAAGATTTAAAGTTTTTGTATCACGGCGTAGATACTGTCAGGTATAACTATTAAGCCTGACTTATCCTGACAGTATCATGACGTATATCACCCTAATTCCCCTCATGTCTTTGGTTGTGCTTGTTGAACGCCTGTATAAGCAACCACTTGGCATTTACAAGCATCAAAATAGGGTGTAATCATAAAATAAACAGCATTTAACGTAATATGCATTACAACGTAGAATAGTTTAATATAACTTAATAACAAATTAAATTATTATAACACTATATTTATAAATATTTGATGCAAAATAAGAGTATAAATGTCTCGGGAGGCGAAAGCCATGAAGAAGTTGATTAACAAACCGGAAGATGTTGTTAAAGAAATGTTGGAAGGAATGGCAGCAGCACACCCTGACCTCATAAAGGTACATTTTGAGCCAAACTTTATCTACAGAGCAGACGCACCAGTAAAAGGGAAGGTAGCTTTAATTTCAGGTGGAGGTTCTGGACACGAACCACTCCATGGAGGGTATGTCGGGAAGGGTATGCTTGATGCCGCCTGCCCAGGAAATGTCTTTACATCACCAACACCAGACCAGATGTACGAAGCAGGGAAGATCGTGGATAGCGGTGCAGGAATTCTTCTGATAGTGAAGAACTACACAGGAGACGTTATGAACTTTGACATGGCAGCGGAGCTCCTAAAAGCTGAAGGCCATAACGTCGAGTCTGTTGTTATAGCAGACGATGTTGCTGTTGAGCAATCCCTCTACAGTGCAGGAAGAAGAGGTGTTGGTGGAACAGTCTTTGCCGAAAAGATCGGGGGCGCTGCTGCCGAGAAAGGATGGCCGCTAGAAGAGGTAAAGAGGGTTGTCCAGAAGGTAGCTGATAATGTCCGTTCCATAGGTATTGCCTTGACACCATGTACAGTTCCAGCTGCAGGAAAGCCCACCTTTGAACTCAAAGAAGACGAGTTCGAGTTTGGAATAGGTATTCACGGAGAACCAGGAAGAAGAAGGCTTAAGATGAAACCGGCAGATGAAATAGTTCAAATGATGATGGATGCTATTCTCAGCGATATGCCCCTTGAAAAAGGTGATGAGGTTGCACTCTTGGTCAATGGAATGGGCGGGACACCCCTCATGGAGCTATACATTGTAAACAGAAAAGTTAGCCAGATTCTGGATGGCATTGGTGTCAAAAGGTACAGGACATTGGTAGGGAACTATATAACCTCTCTTGAGATGCAAGGAGCCTCAGTAACAGTCTTAAAACTTGATGATGAGTTGAAGGAATTGTTAGATGCACCCGTGCATACCCCTGCCTTAAGATGGAGAACTTGATACCCTCTTTTTAATCTTTTACCATACTTCAGGTGATTAAAATGATGTATGATGCAAATTACTTCCGTAGATTTATAGAGATATTTGCAAAGTACCTTGAAGAGAACAAAGAATATCTAACGCGGTTGGACGCCGCAATTGGTGATGGAGACCATGGTATAAACATGGACAGGGGAGCTAAAGCTGCTCTCGATAGACTAAGCTCTACTAACCCTAAAACCCCCGGAGAAATCATGAGAACTGTTGGAATGGCACTTTTGTCAAGCGTCGGAGGAGCTGCTGGACCATTATACGGCACGATTTTCATGAGAATGTCTTTGGCATTTGGGAACAGAGATAAAATTGACGATAAAAATCTAGCTACTGCTTTAGAACAGGCATTGCTTGGAATAAAAGGACTTGGAAAGGCTGAGGTTGGAGATAAAACTATGGTTGATGTTTGGGAACCTGTGGTTAATTTTCTGAAGGAAAATATCGAAAATGGAAGAACACTGCCAGAAATTTGCGAGGAGGTTGTGGCGCTGGCAGAGGAGCGCATGAAGGCAACAATCCCTCTCCAAGCCAGAAAAGGTAGGGCATCATATCTCGGCGAGAGGAGCATTGGACATCAAGACCCTGGAGCTACCAGTTCATACTACTTCTTTAGAAGTCTATGTGAAGCAATTGGAGGGAGGTAACCTTGCTCTCGATTTTAATTCTTTCACACAGCCCAGATATCGCTAGAGGTCTCAAAGAGATGTGTCTCCAGATGATTTCAGGAGATGTCACTATCGAAGCGGTAGGGGGGACTAAAGAGGGTAATCTGGGCATTGATGCTGAGCTTGTCCTGAACAAGTTACAAGAGTTAATGGCCAATAGCGACGGTGTAGTTGTATTAGGTGATATCGGAAGCACGATTTTGGCAGCTAAAAATGCTTTAAACATGCTGGGTTTTCCAGCTAATGTCTGTATAGCCGATGCACCGCTTGTTGAAGGCGCTGTTGTGGCCTCCGTTGAGGCATCGTTAGGTTCGCCATTGCAGGAGGTTGTAAAAAAAGCGGAGGAAGTCAAATCCCTCAACAAACTTTAAGGCGATGATAATGGCCGATACTAATAAGATCGTTAAAAAAATAGTAGTTACAAATCCAGAGGGATTGCATGCGCGACCAGCTGGGAAACTCGTTAAACTATTGTCTGGTGTGAAGAGTTCTGTTACGATAAAATACAAAGACAAGGAAATCAACGCAAAAAGTGTTCTAAGTATTATGGCTCTCGGTATAAACCCTGGGGAGGAGATAGAGGTAATAATCGAAGGTGAAGATGTTGAATCAGCACTGAAGATAGTTGAAGGTGTCGTATGTGCAGAGGGAAATTAAAATCCCGGTTAATGCCTCGAATATAGTATCTGAAGGTTATGCCTATGGCATCTTGAGATGTATTGAGAGAGTTGAGGTCTCTTCTGAAAAAAAACCTCTAATTGAGATGGAAGAATTGAAGAAAACTGCAAGAATGCTTGAGGAAAAAATAAAGAGAGAATATGGGAGTTCTGATGTGCTTGGCGAGATAGGTGAAGTGCATATAATGATACTCAATGATCCCCTTCTCTGGGATGAGCTTGAGAAAAAAGCCAGGGATAAGGGAGGAAAGCTGTCCCTCAAAGACATCATGGATGTCAGGGATTACATAATATCCCTCCTGCTGGAAAGCGGCAATCCATTAATACAAGAGAGACAGTATGACATTAAAGACCTGTTCAACGCCCTTCTCTCTGGAGCTGTTCATTCCGAAATTAGCAATGGGGATATTGTTTATGTCGACGAACTCTATCCATCTGATGTTGTGGTTTTCCACAATTCTGGTGTAGGAGCTATTCTAAGCAAAAAAGGCTCTCCTACTGCCCATGCATCTATTCTGGCCCAGGCTCTTGAGATTCCCTACATTTACGGCATACCACCTCTGGATGAATACTGCGATATGAGAGTTTTTGTTGATGCTGTCCACGGAGAGATAAGGATAAATCCCTCAAACATTGAAGGCATAAAAGCCCTCATCAAAAAATACGAAGCCGAAAAGCAGAACTTGGAGAAATACTCTAAAATGAGATTTGAAGGTATTAAAGTCATGGCAAATATAGGGTTTCTTCAGGAGATAGATGTTGCGAAGAAAAAGGGAGCCGATGGAATAGGGCTTTTTAGAACAGAATTCCTCTTCCTCAACAGAACACGGCCCCCTTCAGAGGATGAACAGTTCCTCGCCTACAAAAAGGTTCTTGAGGCGTTCTTCCCAGATAGAGTTATAATCCGACTGTTAGATGTTGGTGGAGACAAGCCCGTTTCCTATCTTAAACTCCCAGAAGAAAGCAATCCGTTTCTTGGGGTGAGAGGAATCAGGGCACTGATGAAAAATGAGGAAATACTGAAAACCCAACTAAGAGCTTTAATACGAGCATCAGCTTATGGAAACCTTGGAATATTAATCCCCATGATCTCAAAGCCAGAGGAAGTTGTCTATGTCAAAAAGCTCATCAAAAAAATCTCCGAGAGTGTTGAATCCCATGGAAACTTTGCAGTTGGTATAATGGTTGAAGTTCCCTCTGTAATCTTTTCAATTGAAAAATTTGTACAGCAGATAGACTTTGCTAGCATAGGAACAAACGATCTAACCCAGTACATCTTCGCTGCCGACAGAATGAATCCAGAGGTCTCAGAGTACTACAATGACCAAGACGATGCAGTGCTGGCAGCAATAAAAATTGTGGCTGAAAAGATGAGGGAATCTAAAAAGCCTGTAGGGATTTGTGGAGAGCTTGCAGGAAAAAGAGAAATGATAAGTAAGCTCATGAGCTTTGGTGTAACATCATTCTCAGTTGCACCTGCAAAAGTGCCCAGAATAAAGAAAGCTGTCTACGAAGCACTGAAAGAGACATGAAAAGACTAAGTTGAAAGAAAATGGAAGAAGATCACTCCACGGGTTCAAACCTGCCGCTGAGCTTTTTAAGAACTCCTGGAAGGGTTGTGTATTCCATTTCTTCGAGTGGGAGCCTGTGCGGTTCAAAAGGTCCATGCCTGCGCATATAGTCTGTGATTTCAAGTGCTTTCTGTCTAGCCCAGTCAAAAGCAGGGTCATCGAATAGATCAACTGGACCAATGAGCTTCCCTTCAGAATTTATCTGCCAGCCAAGGGCAACAACCCTTGGAGGGCCGTCAAACCTTGTCGGATTTGAATGCCTTAAGGGAACAGGCATTATCGGCCCGTTATGTGAACCCCTCATCCAACCGCTCACGAGCTCAGGGAAGGCGAATGGCTCAAGGACTTCACCAAGAGCTGGGAGACCGCTCTGAGCCCTTACTATCGCAACTGGATCGTCCTTACCAACGTATTCACCAGCAATCTGATAGAGTTTCTCGGTGCTTACGACAGCAACCGGCTCGTTTTTGTCTACCTTGTGACCTTCCTTCGGGAATACACGTTTAATGACATACCTTGACTTTGCACCTATGAGTGCCAGAAGGTCATAGAGTTCCTCAGGCGTGTTTAGAATAACACGCTTGTGCTCCTTAATATCCCACACCTCAAAGCGAAAGCCCATGTGCATGTTAGGATCAATTATAAGTCCTGCAGTGTTGAATGGGTCTGCAAACATCCTGAATATCGGAAGGTTGAAAGCGCCAGGCTCAGTTTTGTCCATGTGAAACGTTACTATCGGTTCGCTCTTTCTGAGCGTAATTTCCATCTCCGCTATTCCTGGCCCCATTCCTCTTATATTCCCGCTGAAGGCGTCCTTAAGTAAATCCTGCCCAGCACCATAAAGACCAAGCTCCTTAGCGACTTTAGTCCCCTCTTTAAATGCATTCCATGCAAGACCATGAATTTCTTCGCTGTCAACACCTTTCTTGTGTGTCATGATAAGCTGAAGGTCATCCCCGCAGTGAGTTACATAGAAATCCACAAGAATTTCATTTTCCTTTGCTTTCCCAAGAACCTCCTTGGCCTTTTCAATCAGGGCGGGATGGACACTTGAATGTCCTGGCCAGCCACCTATGTCTGCTTTAATTACGCTAACTGTTATTTTCTCCCCAACAGCCATTTGCACCACCTACCATTTTTACTATTTCAGATTTATAAAATTTTATCATGCCAAAATATATCACCCATGATGATACACATGCCAACAAAGAAAGAATTTTTGAGCTTTAGTCAAAGAACTGTGGTTAGCAGATATCTACCCAGCCAAACTCCTCTTTTGCTACTTGAATAAGTTTCTTAAGTTCCTCTTTTTTAATATTCACACTGCTACTAGCCCCTACAAGGGCTATTATTCCATGGACTTCTTCCTGAACCTGAATAACGTCGTCGCTTACCTTGATGACCCGAAGTTCCCTTCTGGCAGTTTCTCCCTCGCCAATGTAGAATTTGTCATGTCCTATCCTTATTGGCTCTTCCACAGTAACCACCTCGTAATATTTTTGTAAGTCAAAGTTAATAACACTTCCGTCCACATTATGGGGATAGTGTGGCATGCTCACCCTTAGAAGGTTGTTTAACTTTAACATCTTCCAACTTAACAATATCAAACACGCCACAATTATCTAGACTGTCAGGATAACCTGTGAGCTGATAATAAATCCGGTATAAGACTTCCTGACAGTATGATTTGGTCCAGCACAAAACTTATAAATAGCGCCCAGATTAGGTGTAATTGGATGGGGGCATGGTGTAGCCTGGTCCATCATCGCGGGCTCCAGAGGTATGAGGACTTGCGGGTTTGCTGATTGGGGATGAGCCTTTGGAGCTCTGACCCGGAGAAACCCGCGGACCGGGGTTCAAATCCCCGTGCCCCCACCATTTCTGTAAAATCTTAATAACGATAGAAAGATTATTAAGGAAGTTTCTTCAACATAAAAACAAGGAGAATTAGAATGAAGATTTCCTGGAAGGTTGTCACTATTTTTCTGATAATATCTGTCCTTGACCTTGTCACAACTTCCTATGGACTCTCCATAGGTCTCGTTGAAGGAAACCCTCTGATTACTTCGGCGGGTAGATTTTTGCTCCAGAGATATTTGATCTTCACAGCAGTTGGAGTGTTGATGCTTCTGCCATATGCACGTTATAACAGATATGTAAAGACAATTCTTACCGGGATGATAATTCTTAAGTCCCTCTCTCCACTTAACAATCTAGCCCTTATATTTATGTATCATTTCTAAATTTGGGCTCATTGCTTCATCACAAAAATCAGAAAGGAGAACGCCAATCATCGCCCATTAGAGCTCTTCCTTCACAGTGACAAATGACACCATTGTGACTGTCTGCTCAATCCCCCTAACATCCCTTAACCTATCAACAACAATCTTCCCTATTTCTTCAGCTCCTGGGGCCCTGACTTTAATCAATAAATCCCATTCTCCAGCAATTATATGGACTTCATAAACCCCCTCAAGCTGAGCAATTCTTTTAGCAACTTCTTTCTGACTCAACCCAGAATCTGGATCATATCTGGCAAGTATGAAGGCAGTAGTTCCAAGATTCAGCTTTTTGTAGTTAGGTTTTATTGTAAATTTTTCTATGACACCTTCATCTACAAGTTTTTTTATTCTATAATGAACAGTAGTTCTAGGTATACCCAGTTTTTTACTAAGTGCAGCTATATTTTCTCGAGCATTTTCTCTAAGTTCCTTCAACAATCTTAAATCAGTAGTGTCTAGTACTGTGGCCATTTCCATCCCCATTGTCATTTATCCAACTACATTCATAATTTTTGACAGTATAATACTATATAAGGTTTTCTTTTAGCCATTCTGAGAAGACCTTAAAAGCCTTACCCCTATGGGATATTCTATTTTTCTCTTCTGTTGTCATTTCGGCAAAAGTTTTGTTGAATCCTTTTGGCTGAAAAATCGGGTCAAATCCAAAACCTCCAGTGCCGCGTTTTTCATGAAGTATCTTGCCTCGGGTTTTTCCTGTAAATATGTGGAGTTCTCCATCGTAGTATGCTACAACACTTTTGAAATGGGCTTTCCTGTTTTCCACCCCTTTAAGGAGTTTCAGAATACCGTCGTTCCCAAGGGTTTTGTAGACATAGGCAGAATACACTCCGGGGAATCCTTTTAGGGCGTCTATAAAAAGACCAGAATCATCGAGGAAGAATGGACTCTCAATTCTATCCTTAAGCCAGTTAATCCCAAACTCAGCAACTTCTTCCAGGGTATTTGCTTGAATTTCAGGATATTCAATTTTCTTTTGAACAACTTGGACTCCCAATGGAAAAAAGTACTTCTTTGCTTCTTCGACTTTACCGCTATTTGACGTGACAAAAATCATTTTCATTTTCATGAAATCCACCCAAAAAAGAACAGAAACTGGAAATAAAAAACTTTTCAATCGATGGTATACCCAATCTTTTCTACAAGTTCTCTCCTTTCTTTCTTCTGTTCCTCGGTTTCAATTTTAGTGGCGGCTTTACCATCAACTATACCCAGGACTGCCCTCCCCAACTCTGTCTCAGCCACTATAACCTGAAGGGGGTTTTCACTCGCCCCATACACCATAACAACCGCTGGATGATTTTTTACAGTGTTAAGAACGTTTATCGGAAATGCGTTTTTCATTAGTATTACAAACACATGTCCAGCTCCTATTTTCAGGGCATTCTTCGCAGCTAGCTCTTCGAGTTCCTTATCATTTCCTGTAAATCTAGTGAGTTGGGGTTTTGCCTCATTCATTGCGATTCCTAACTTTATTCCAGGGACTGTTGTTAAAAGAGCTTTTGTCAGATCATCAACCGTGAATATTGAGAAGTTTCCCTGCCCGATTATTGCTTCAACACCGGCAGGTTTCTCTATCTCAACAACCTCTATCTTCATAACGACCACCATAAATATTTAATAATCTCTTCCATATAACTTTTCCTGTGAGGTTAAATGAGTAGCGTAAATATGGAAGAGCTTGAATTTTTGGTAGAATTACTAAACAAATACCCCACAGAAAGTCTCAAAAAGATAGCTGAGAATGAGGGAGTTGATTATTATAGACTTAAACGAATTTACGATAAATATTATGGAAAATGCACACAGGTTAGTGCTATATATAATATCTCAAGGATAGGTTTGAAGAGTTTCGTTGCTTTTCTCTCAGTACCTCGAAGTGATCTCCGAGCAGTTGCATGGCGAATGTTTCAGAATCCCTTCATTGTTTATTCAAATGCCATGTTCGGTTTTAAGAACGGTATCTCAGCCATCCTCCATATACCAAAAGATCAAACAAAACTAGTAGGAGAGCTCCTTGCAAAATACTCAGATGATTATGAATACTATCTAGTTCGTTCGTATCCTCCCCCAAAAAATAGGGATAATACAGGATCATGGAATCTAAGCTATGATTATGCTATTCTGATGGATATTCTAAAATGGGATGCAAGAACTCCAATGAAAAAGATTTCAGAGATTTTAGGGAAAACAAGACCAACAATAAGATACATGATAAATCGTCTTAAAGAGGAAAAAATCCTCGTTAGATTCGAGGCTAATATAGATACACCCGCTTATGACCGTGGGGTCCTTGGGATAGCGAATGAAGTTAGAGATGAAATACTAGAGAAGTTTGGAGAACGAGAAATCATGATAGGAAGCTTAAAGCCGAAAGGATACGTAATAGAGTGGTTTTTCTCATCAAAAGAGGACTTAGGAACTAAACTTTTTGAATTTAGTAATTATGTGGAAAAGGTGGGAATTGAGTATTTTGACATATTAGAAGATCTTGAAAAAAACAGAAAGTGTTACAGGTTCTCTAAAATGGTAAAAAAAGATGGAAGTGGATACAATTCAATCTTAGATTTTTAGTGATCACTCCATTATACAAAACTCCATACCAAATGGATCTCCACTGGCCTGATACTCCAAAGCCCTACAGTCATGGCAAATGTACTTGAATGGACATGAGCTACACATTCCAATTTTATCCTTTGTTAGTTTCCAGAAATTCTTAAGCCTTTTTTTCCGTAGAATATCTTTCAAACTCAGCTTTTTAGCATCACCGATAATAAAATTCCTGAGGAGCGGACATGGCAATGCATACCCATCAGCTGTTATGGCCAATGTCCCCGCAAGGCAATCATGGTACTTTGAATTGCTCGGACTCAATGTGCGCTTAATCTCAATTATATTAAAGTCTATTTTTCTAAGAGAGCCGGGATAAAGAATATCAACGTAAACTTCACCTGGGAAGTTAATATCTATTTTTTCAAGCTCCATATACTGCTGATATGTGCTAATTATCAATGCTCCATGTGCCCACCTGTAGTTTTCAAGTTTTTTTAGATGTTCTTTTGAATATTCAAGTTCGGTTATTATTCTAACATCTTCAACTGGTGTAATTTTGTCTATATCTTCAATCCTGACAACGGCATAAACCTCTGGAATGCCAATGGAGACTGCATAGTTTGCCATCTTTATGAGATATTCAACACTGTCATAGTTCGTGAGATAAAGCTCTTTTCCTCGTTTAAACTTGAATTCCTTTATCAGCTCTTGTACTTTCTCTACACTCAGAGGTTCTCGCCTAAGTATAAACCTGTTGTTCCCTATACATCCAATTGATCTGGGTATCCCTCTAACCTCGGAGAATCTTCCTTTTCCTGAACCCAGCTGAATGATTAATCTTTCAAGCTTACCAGAATGTTTTTTATAACTCCATGGGGGTTTTCCTACTGCCACTATGTTGAGATATCCTCCTATTCCTATTTCGGCCACATTGTCATATATAACCCTCTCCATTGAACCCACCAAAAGAAAATGAGCAAATTTGTATATATACTTTTTCTATACGGATTTTGCTTACTACTAAGCTTAGTTTGCAAAAAGTGGAGAGAACATAAATGTACATCAACTTATTTTAATCTGCTTTTCACCTTCAATCCAAAATGTTCCTTCATCCGTTACTTCTTTCTTCCAAACTGGAACTCTTCTCTTAACTTCATCAATTGTCCATCTACAAGCATCAAAAGCTTCTCTGCGATGTTTTCCAGAAGCCACAATTAGTATTGTATCCTCCCCAATTTCAAGCTCCCCATACCTGTGCCATATAAGAATGTCCTCAATAGGAAACTTTTTCATAGCTTCCTCCCTGATACGCTCCATCTCTGCAACTGCCATCTCTTCATATGCTTCATAAATTAGCTTTTTTACTTTCTTTCCATGGCTTTCATTCCTAACTTTTCCCAGGAAAATTACTATCCCCCCAACTTTCGGAGAAGAAACTGAGTTAATAGCTTCCGCAATATTGAAATTATCTTTCAATAATCTGCACTTCACCTATCTCACCTACCTGAGTTCAATAACCTCAAATGTATTGTTGGCCAAGTCCACTATAAGGAGCTTATTTGTCAATGGCCTGCCTATTCCCGTTATCAGTTTTATGGCCTCAACAGCCTGAAGAGCTCCAAGAACACCTGCAGTACCTCCGAGTATTGGAAACTTCCCTTTTTTCTTTCTGACATTTGGGAATATCTCCCTTAAGCTCTTGGTCTCTCCTGGAATTACAGTGGTAATCTGACCGTAGAGACCTTCCACTGCAGCGTGGACGAGAGGAACTCCTTTTTTATGAGCATATTTATCAAGCAAATACCGCGTCTCAAAGTTATCAAGACAGTCAACAATGACATCAACTCCCTTTAAAACTTCTCCAACATTCTCTGAAGTAAGACGGCCAATGAAAGTGTCTATTCTTATGTCGGAGTTAAAATGTTCAAGCTTCCACTTGGCAGAGAGGGGTTTGGGATTTTTCTCTAGGTCCTCTTCCCAATGGAGTATCTGCCTGTTGAGGTTGCTCAGCTCAGGTTTCTGCTCATCAACCAAGAGAAGATTAACCCCAGCAGCAGCTAAATAGTAAGCTACTGGGCTTCCAAGGCCGCCAACACCAACAACTGCAACTTTGGAGTTCTTTAGCCTTTCCTGCCCTTCTTCTCCAAATATCATAATCTGCCTATCATAACGTTCAAGTTCTCTCCCACTAAGCATTTTAACCACCACTCACCGGTGGAAAGAGTGCTACAACATCACCATCGCTTAGATGATCATCGAAAGATACATACCTTCCATTCTTTGAGACATTAACATCCGCATCCTCATCCTGAGCAAAAACTTCATTTTTAAGCTCTGGACGTCTTTCTTTTAGGATATCTAACAATTCCTTAACCCTAATTCCCTCTGGAACCTCAAACTCCTCCTCCCTAACCCCAACTATTGACCTAAATCTGGCAAAATAACGCACCTTAACCTTCATTATCATCACCGAGTAGAGTTCTCAGAAGAGTTAAAAGAGTTTATGGGATAAAAATGTCACCAAGGCACGTTCTTCCATCCCATCTTATACGCAAAGTAATTGGCTCCCCAGTGGATGAAAGGTGACACCACGAGAAGAAATATTATCTGTCCAGAGTCGAGAGTTTTAATTGGATAAGCAAAGGCTAGAGCTGAGATAAGAAAGCCAAGCTGATCTAAGCCAATGGCAGGATACCCCCTCGGGAGATTTGCTCTTCTTTTGAAAAAGCTCCCAACTAAATCTCCAAAAAGAGCACCAAAAGAGAGCGCAAATGCCAAGAGAATAGCAGTATCAAATGAACCATAGAAAGAAGGAGTTACAAAGTATTGAATTGCTCCAACAGCAGTACCAATCGCAACCCCGCCAATAAATCCTCTCCATGTCTTCCCATCACCTAAAATTCTCCTTCCATCTCTCCAGATTCTTCCACCATCTATGGGCTTTCCTCCTCCAACCAGAACAGGGGAAGCGTTGGCAAAGTAGGCCGGGAGGATGTACCAGAATGCCCAAAGGAGTGATTTCATCTGACCACCGCTCTTTCTACGCTCCCTATCTTTTAAATCTTTGCTCGGTTCTTAATCTTCTCTTCAATGCATCCTAATAAGGCCTCTAAAACTTCTTCCTCCTGTACATGCCTTAAGAAGATATTGATTATCCTCTCTGTTATAGAATTCCTTTTGAGAGCAAACTCTATTCTTTCCCTTATTTTTTCTGCTTCCTCACTGTTGTCACCTTTTATAGCCTCAAGAGCTTTTAGAAGGCTCTCTCTTGTTTGCCTTACATCCTCCTCGATTTTCTTGTAGTATGCCTCTCTACGCCACTCTCTGATGTTTTTTATGGCAGTAAAATAGGCTTTCTTGTCTCCGGGTTTTTTAACTCTCTTAACCAGTCCAATGCTCTCAAGAAGCTTTAGAGCCGTGCTCACATGGGAATGAGAATAGCTCGTCCGCTCTGCTATTTCTCCTAAACTCAGGGGTTCATCTTCGAAAAAAAGGACTCCATATATATATCCATACAGCTCATTCAAGCCAAATTTACGGGCGGTATTTGCAAAGTGTTCCATCATTATCCGTTTTGCCTCCTCAACACTCATCTTACACACCTCTCCCATGTTAGTTGTTAGTGAGTATAATAATAGCCAAAAGTTTTTTAAAGTTCCACATATAAAAAACTTTCGGAAATTTCCGAAAGTTAGGTGATGAAGATGGATATACTCAGGGCCATTGCAAGGATCATCGTTAGATACAGAATTGCATTTGGTCTAATGACAATTTTCCTTTTAGTGATTTCAGTGTATGGTATACAGAATCTCCAGTTTGAAAGCGACCTCTACAAGGAGCTCCCTCAGGATCTACAATCAATTAAGGATTATGAGATACTTCAAAATGAATTTCAAGGAGGAGATAATGTCATTATAGTCGTAAAGATATCTGATATTGAAGAGGGAGGGGTTTATGATATTAGGGATCCCCAGGTTATTAACTCTATTTATAATCTTGAGCAAAAACTCAAACAGCATTCATATATTAGTGGAACATTTAGCATAGCTGATGTATTTATCCAAAGCCTCGGCAGGTTACCCAAGAATGAGAGAGAGGTAAAATTTATTCTGAACACCCTCCCCGAAGATATCAGGAATCAACTGATAAGCTCTGATTACACCATGACTATAGTACCTGTAACAATAAGCAGGGATAAAAATCAGAAAACACTAACCCGGGTATATAAGGATATTCAGAAAGATATAGAGAACACAAACTTCCCGAAAAATGTTGAAGTTGCCCAAACCGGCTCAATCGGAGTAACTTACCGGATTCTGGCACTCCTGCAGAGCGATTTAAACAAGACAATGGGCATAGCATTTATTATGGTAATTCTTCTGCTCATATGCTTTTACCGCTCTCCTGTGAGGGCGCTCATACCCCTGACACCCCTAGCATTTGGAGTAGCTATGACCCTTGGCTTTATGGGACTAACAAACATACCATTGGGAATTGCGACGACGACAGTAGGGGCAATGATAGTTGGAATGGGAATAGACTATGGAGTTCATATCACAAATAGATATTATGAGGAAAGACGGAAAGGGAGGAGTATAGAAGAATCCGCTGAAGAAGCAATAACAGAAACAGGAAAAGCTCTTCTTGGCGCAGCGCTAACAACAATAGCTGGCTTTGCAGCCCTGAGCTTCTCTGTACTGCCCGCTCTCCAGAGACTCGGATTTGTTCTGATTGTGGGTCTAACTCTGGCAGCGCTCAATGCCGTCATTGTCACACCAGCCGTCATAATGCTTGAAGAGGATATCACGAAGTTACTAAAAGGACATTATGAAACGCCAGAAATCAGGGCATATTCTGGAATTTTAGCTAAATTCTTCACGGTATTGGGAAAATCGATAAAGAATCATCCAAGACGATATCTGGCAATTGTTGCTGTTCTAACTTTGATATTTATATCTGGAGCAACCCAGACAACCACAGAGGTCAGGATGAGTAAGATGATACCTCCCGGGATACCGGAAATTCAGGCTATAAATGATGTCATCAATGAATTTGGAGGAATGGATGAAGTTGATGTAGTAATTCAAGCTGATGATGTGAGGAATCCTGATGTTGTGAGGGATATATACCGTTTTGAAAAATCCGTTCTCGCAGATTCATATTACAACAGTGCCTTTGAGAGCCAGAGTATTGCGGATGTTGTTGTTAAAAAATATGGGTATATACCCGATGACAAAGAGAAGATTGCCAACGCCCTAAAGGGCTCTAACCTAATTACCAGTGACTATTCAATGACCCTACTCAAGTTCAAAGGGAACTTCATGGGGGCAAACCAAGAGGGCTTTAGCGGGATAATGCGTTATTTTAAAGAAGAAATCAGCAATGCTGATTTTCCTCCGGGAGTCAGTGTTAGAATAACGGGGGAAAGTTACATTGACTATGTCCTCAGTGAACTTATAAATAGGGATATACCGAGAATATCAACCTATGGAACATTCTTTGTTATTATAATCGTTCTTCTCCTCTTCCGAGATTTAAAAACGTCCATAGCAATGATATTACCGATGCTCCTAGGAGCATTGTGGACTATTGGATTTATGGGTTTAGCAAAGATACCTTTTAACCAGACTCTTGCTGGTGTTATATCTATGATAGTTGGTCTTGGCGTTGATTATGGTATGCACTTAACCCACAGATTTAAAGAAGAATTGAAGAATGCCAATCCATATCCAATAGTAACCGCTGTTGAAAATGTTGGTCCGGGAATCCTTGTGGGTGCTCTTACAACCGCTGGAGGATTTCTAGCTCTTTTATTTGGTGATCTCACTCCGATCCACAACTTTGGCAAGGTTCTGGCATTTGGTATATTCGCATCCATGACGGCTGCATATCTTGTCACGCCCTCACTGTTACAATTATTTTATAAAAGGAAATTGGAGGTGGTAAAAAATGAAAAAACAAAAACTATTTAGGCTTCTCACTGGATTGATGCTACTTTCAAGCATATTAAGTTATGCACATGCCTCTGAGAATGTTTTACTGTTTGAGGGGTATATAGATAGAGGGGATGCCATTCTTGTGGGGCCGCTCGTTATTTCGTTGGTAGATACTCAAAAGGACTATCTGCACAATGAATATTATGCCTTCATTGCCATCGTTAAGGATGGAAAGATTTTAAATGCACAGTATGAGGTTATATATGTTCCAAATCCAGACAAGATAAAAGAACTCCTCTCAAATCCACTGTTTCTAATGGCTCTGGCAGATACAATGGGATATAACATTACCAAATGCACACAGTATGAAAACAACACCCTTGAATTTCTGAACTGTGTGTCCTCAACACAGACGGCTTTCTATCAATGGCTTCAGAATGCTCCGCCTCAAGAGTTGGGAGACGCTATCATCAAAACAATTGAAGAACATCCTGAGCTTGGTTTGACCAAACAAGATGTCCTAATGCCAATAACTTACCCGAATATCACGCCCGTGAAAGAAAACGAAACAATAACAGTGAAAGTGGACGGTCAAACTGTTGAACTAACAGTACTTCAGGTTTATCCAAATGGAGCCAAGATCAGCATAAGCGGTCCAGTTTCATGGAGAGTTTCAACAGCGCCTGCATTAATTACAACATCCGTCACTGCTCCTCAGAGTGTTAATCCCGGTGAAACAGTAACTATAAAAGTGCATTTAAAGAATCAAGGAGCTTTAAAAGCCCGTTATATAAATGTTTTCATTTCCCCAGCACCAGTGGGAGTAAATCAAAGCAGCTCCATTGGGGCGGCCTTATCCCAAGTCCTAAGCCAGAGTGGTGTATCCCAAGGTGTATGGTATCCCGAAGGGAGTGCAGCTCAGTATGTGGAGTATTTGGAAGGAAAAGAAGGTACGACTTTGAAATTCACTATTAAAATAAATGAAAACGCAAAACCTGGGATATATCCATTATATGTTAATGTTGTGTATTTCTCTCAAGTCGGTATAGACGCCCATATCAAGATGATTCAGAGTTTCAATTATGTGGGAATAACCGTTGCTAGGGAAAATGATGCAACATTTGTTATAGATAATCTCAATAAACCTTCAATAATCCATCCCGGAGAGGACTTTAATATTCAGTTAACATTGAAAAATTCTGGAGGAGAAGAAGCAAAAAACGTCTTAGTTCAAATTCAACCCCAATTGGAAATACCGAGCAATAGTAAAGAGATAAAGAATACTATTGGAGAGCAATCACCTATTCAGTCACCGATATCAGTCGAAAGCGGTTCTAGTGAGGTATATTTCCCTGTCGTAAATCCGAATGAAGACAAGAAAGTTATTTTTAAGATGCATGTAAGTGAAGATGCAAAAACTGGAAGTTATCCCATAAAGGTAAGGCTCAAATATTACAGTGGGAATTCAAAAGATGAAAAAGAACAAACATTTGTATTCTCAGTCAATGTGGTAGAAAGAAGGCAGGGATTCATTGAAATTAAAAAGGTTGAGATTACGCCTGAAAAAATAAGTCCTGGAGATACCTTCACAGCAAAGTTCACAATTCAAAATGTGGGTGAAGAGCCCGTAAAAGCTCTCAGTTTGAAGATATTATCCTACAAAGTTTCAGTTCAGGGGGAGATTAAGAAAGTAGATTTATCCTCGCTCTCCCAACTCCCTATTCAGGGTAGCTCACAGCTCGCTCAGAATCTGCAGACAGCTCTTAATCAGATAATGCGAGAATTAGCCAGACAGAATATAGATGCATTCTTACCCCTAGGCGAAGATAATGTGAAGTATGTAAGTGAACTAAAACCCGGGGGAAATGCCACATTAGAATTTCAGATTAAAGCAAACGACAAGCTAGAAACTGGCATATATCCGTTAAGAATTGAAATTGATTATCTAACAGCGCCTAATGATCAGGAGATAAAAGATGAGAGACTTGTTGGAATAGACATAAGCGGAAAAGAGAAACTTATTATTTCAAAGATTTCCACATCTCCCACAAGAGTCCTCCCGGGAACTAGCAATGTAGAAATAGATCTAGAGGTGGAGAACATTGGAACCGGGACTGCCAGGACAGTGTTGCTAAAACCTGTTCCAACCGGACCTTTTAAATTAAGCGCAACTAGCGAGCAGATTATCAATCTTGGAAGTTTAGAAAAAGGAGATTCTGCAAAAGCCAGCTTCAAAATAGATGTTGCAGAAAATGCCACAAGTGGATCACATGAAATACCAGTAGAGATAACATACACTGACGAGTTAGGAAACGAAATGCATGTGAAATTAAACATCCCGGTAATAATTTCATCTAAACCAAATATACAGATAACATCGGTCAGATTTTCTCCAGAGCCACTTCAGGGAGAGGATATAAAGGTATACCTCACCCTAAAGAATGCAGGGGGAGAAAAGGCAGAGAGTGTAATTGTGGAAGGTGTCATCAAGGCCAGTCAACCATTTACATTAACCAAAAGAACGGATTATGTTGGAACCTTAGAACCCGGAAAGGAAGGTCAAGGAGTTATAGAAATGAGCATTGATAGCAATGCCATACCTAAAGACTACAGAGTTTTGATACGCATACGTGCTCTCGGAGATAAAGCACAGGGAGATGACAATGTCTATGTCTTCGAGCGCACAATTGATATACCTGTGAAAGAGAACACCAAAACCAAAAATAATCTGAAGTTATTAGGAGTCCTCATAGGCATGGCAGTTGTTATTGTTATTCTATACACATACAGAAGACGCAGTTGAGCTCTCCTTTTTTTTCGAAAATTTTAAACACTTTAACTTAGATATTAGGAGTAATGGGGTGAATGAAATGGGTCTGGTAAAGCGTGTAATAATTTCAATTGTGTTGATTCTCCTTATTTATATTGGATACGTGGGATATGCAGTTATGACACTCCAACCCCAAGGACGGGCAGAATGGGGATATGTGGACAAAAACAGTACAGAAGTATGGATTACATTAAACTTAGGAAAACCTCTTTTAGTACCATTTAATGTTAAGAGTTTGAGTATAAAACTTGAAAACATACCATTTATAAAAGTTGAGCGTTTTGAGTACCACGCCACGGATAAGTTTCTTAAAATGGTGATTGCAATAGATAATAAGAAAATGATCCAAGCACTCGTGGCATACCTAAACAATGGGAACAAAGGAAATATCGAGATAGATTTTTCCGGCCAAGCATTGGGAGTAATACCTATTAAATACTCTGCAGAAGAACCAATAAATGTAAATCCCTTGGAGTATATTAATCTAACAGCAAAAAGCGAAGAAATTGGCCCCTTTTTAACACCTGCTATCATTGGAAGCAAAAATGTTTGGGGTGGAGTAGAAGGGAATAAAGCAGTAATATACACATACCTAAAGATGTATAATCCAAATTCAGTTCCAATTCCAGTAACAGGAATATCATTTAAGCTTTACATGAATGATATACAAGTTGGTGAAGGAAAGATAGCCGAAACTGTAATTGTTCCAGCTAAGGGCTATGCAACTGCAAAAGTTAAGACAGAGATAAATCTGGATTCATTGCCAGAAGTATGGGTTAAGCATATAAAACAGGGAGAGGCTAGCATAGTTAAAGCGGAAATATATCTTAATATTACTGCTGGCCAATTCAAGTACACCCACAAATTAAGGGCCGTTGAGAAGAAGATTGAAACAAACATCATGGGGGATATAAACGATATCCTAACATCTCTTAGATGAAGTTTTTATACCCCTTTTGTTTCTCCATTTCTGGTGAGGCGAATGAACATCCGGGAGATGCATGAGTTTCTGAACTACCTGTGGGAGAGCATATTCAGGCTCAACAATGAGCTCGAAGATGTACTGAAGGAGAGAGGGTTTACTGTGGAGCCCGTGGAAGAGGCGTTCAACGGATACATATATATCGATGGTGAATGGAGGCTGATGAAGTATCCATATCCAGTATTCGAGGTGAAACCGCACGGAGAGATTGGTGCCACACTTCAGGGCTTCTATTTTGTATTCGCTGTACCCAGAGAGAAATTAACCCCAGAATTTATCAGAGAATTCACTGAAAACTTTAAGAAGGCTTTTATCTACGGAGCTGTCGATTTCCTTAAGGATTTTTACAATCCCGATACCAGAGCTGGAGCTGAAGAAATTATTGAGAGAATAAGCTCCAGCCCCGAGAAGATAGTCCAGTTTGAGGTGGAAGCAAAAACACCGGAAGAGCTGAAAGAAACTCTCTTCAGGTTCATTGAAATCGAAGCAAAGCACGGCATTCTGGAGGATTAACATGCACATGTATATGTATCTTGAGGCATTTCCAGAGGAGCTCAGGGAGTACTATAGGAAGCTCTTTGGAGATGAGGCAGAAGTATTAATGGAAAAGCTGAGGGAGCCCGTGGAAAAGTATTACATCAGGGTGAATACGCTTAAAACGAGCCGCTCAAAGCTCATGCAGATTCTGAGAAAGGAGGGACTTAAACCGAAGAGAAGTCCCCATCTGAAGGAGGGAATATATTTCGATAGGGAGGGGCCAAACTTTCCTGATGACTTTGACCCTACTCTTCCCATTGTGAGGGCAAACAAATTCGCGGCTGAGAGCGTCTATCAGGGAGCTATGCTCTATGCTCCAGGAGTTTTGCAGGCGCACAAAAAAATCAGGCCCGGCGATGAGGTTCAGATAAGAGATCCAAAAGGTCTTCTCGTCGGAATAGGCATCGCCAGAATGAGCGCAAAAGAGATGATACTCTCAAATAGGGGCATCGCCGTTGAGGTTATCTTGCCGAAGTTTAGGCTTCCAAGTCTGAGTGAGCTCCAGGGCTTTAGAGAAGGACTTTTTTACGCGCAGAGTTTGCCTTCAATGGTAACAGCGAGGGTTTTGGAACCGAGTGAGGAGGAGCTGGTAGTGGACATGGCGGCCGCTCCCGGCGGAAAGACTAGCCACATAGCCCAGCTCATGCAGAACAGGGGAGAGATAATAGCCCTTGACAAATCAAAAAACCGACTCAGAAAGATGGAGGAAGAGCTGAAGAGACTTGGCGTTAAAAATGTCAGACTGATTCATATGGACTCGAGGAAGCTTCCAGAGCTTGAACTCAAGGCAGACAAGATACTCCTCGATGCTCCGTGCACAGCTTTAGGTATAAGACCAAAACTGTGGGAAAACAAGACTCCAAAGGATATTGAAGCAACCGCCCGTTATCAGAGGCAGTTCATAAATGCCGCCATAAAATCTCTGAGGAAAGACGGCATCCTCGTTTATTCAACCTGCACACTGAGCTATGAAGAAAACGAAGGAAATGTTAAATACATGCTAAAAAAAGGTTTAAAGCTGGAGGAACAGGACATCTTTATAGGTTCGAATGGCATAGGATTTAATAGTGTTCAGAGGTTTTATCCCCACAGACATATGACTCAGGGCTTCTTCATAGCAAAGCTTAGGAAGGTGTAACTATGAGAAAGGCGAAGAAAGCCGGTGTCGTTACTCTGGCGGCACTTTTAATTTTAGCCCTCATATGGATAGCTGGGGTAAGGGAGACAGTTGAAATCCTGAAAAAAGCAAATCCATCCCTCTTCATGCTCGCTATCTTCG
>JAMOPD010000368.1 GCA_027064745.1 Thermococcaceae archaeon | reverse complement strand
TAAGCTTATTCCTTTCAGAGCCACGGTTTCTCCAAATGTTTTGACTATATTCTCAAGCCTGACCTCAACCATGTTCTCACCTCATGTTAAACCTATGAAGGAATACTTCTGTTTTGTTATCAGGTTAACAAGCACAATTGACGTTATCTGGACAGTTATAAGCAGCACTCCCAGGGCTGCCGCTATATTTACACTCCCTGCAGCTGACATCATCACATCCTTCATAAACGCTGTTATCGGGGCTTTGTCCATGTTGAGCGAACCAAGGGTGATACCAACGCTCGTCTCGCTCATTGCATAAACGAAGCTGAGCATTGCACCTCCAAAGACGTTCAGCGAAATCATAGGTAGCAGTATGCTTGTTATGGTCTTCCATCTGCTCGCTCCTAGGTTCATTGAAGCCTCTTCAAGGGAAACATGAACCTGCTGCAATCCTGCATAAACGGAACGCGCCGCGAATGGAAGCCTCCTTATGGAGTATGCAAGTATGAGCACATATGCGGGATTAAAGCCCTTTAGATTCGCCGGATCAAATGGAGTTCCAGGGAATATCTGGTGGAAGAAATAGAAGTATCCCATGGCCACAACGATACCTGGAACAGCTATCGGCAGAATAACTATACTCTCGAGGACAGGAGTTAATGCGCCCTTGAACCTGCCTGTTGCATAGGATGAGGTTATCGAAAGGAGAATTATGAAAATAACCGCAAGGAAAGAGTATGTAAGGCTGTTGATGATGTATCTCCTGACATCAGGATTTCCAACCATTTGCCTGATGTATTTCAAAGTGAATCCAGTTTTCTTTCCTACAGGTAAGTTAGATATGTCGGCGGTTATCTTTGCTGTTATATTAAGGCCCTGTTCTGTCACTATTCCATTCCCTGTTACTTGCCCATTGACATAAGCGACGACAAAACCATATTTTCTGGTTTCTCCCTGGAATCTTGCATCTGATATTTTCCCCTCTATTGTAATCCGATTACCTTTAACATGAGCCGTGCCCTGGAAGAATCCGTCAAGTGTTCCATTTATTGCTCCTATTTTACCTTTACCTGCAGTTAGTTGGCCTTGGAAAAAGCCTTGCAAAGGAACAGTCCCCTCATTAAGTTCAGCATTTGTTAATATGGTACCCGTAATTTCTCCTGGAACACCCGTCACATTGCCAATAACAGTCTGTTCCTGACTGAATGCCAGATGAATAACCCCGAGCTGAGGCAGTATGGTAAAGATTAGAAGGGGAAGCATGATGAAGTAGATTATCAAGGCCTGCCAGTGCTTAGGTTTAGCTACACGGGGCTTCCATCTTCCACCTTTGCTTATCATGGCATACTGCCTAAGGCTCACATACTTTCTGATTCCAAGGAATGCCAGTATTGCAAGTATGAGCATTATTATCGAGAGTGCGGCTATTAAAGGACTCCTTTCACCTGTTCCAAAAAGGAACTTGCTGAAGATTTC
Organism: Thermococcaceae archaeon; assembly: GCA_027064745.1. Lineage (GTDB taxonomy): Archaea > Methanobacteriota_B > Thermococci > Thermococcales > Thermococcaceae > Thermococcus. The sequence goes on along the minus strand of JAMOPD010000368.1, from coordinate 5,180 downwards.
ATAGGACATGAGCTTCTTCGCTAATGGGTCTCCATGGAAAACTATAGGCGCCGCTAAGTCTTCAAGGCTGAATATAAAGACAAGTGTTGCGCCTGCCGCTATTCCTGGAAGGGCCAGCGGAAACGTCACGGTTCTAAATAGATGAAAGCCTCTGCTCCCAAGATTCTCTGCCTGCTCCTCCAGTGTTGGGTCTATGTTAATAAAACTGGCATAGGCATTTAGATAAACTATTGGGTAGTAAGTGATGGCCTGAGCTAACGTAACACCTGCCAGCCCATCGATTTTAAGCCTGAAGCCTAGTAGAGGATACAGGAAGTAGTTTATGAACCCATACTCACTGAACATTGATTTGATAACATATGCATTAACGAATGGAGTAACGAGCAATGGAATAAACAGGGCAATTCTAAAAAAGTTCTTTCCTCTAAAATCGTATCTCGCCATGAGAAAAGCAAACATCGTTCCCATTATTGAAGCAAGGAATGTCACAATAGCTCCAACAATCAGGGAGTTCAGCACAATTCCAAAATCTACGCCCCGGATAACATAGAGAGTTTCACCAGTACCTGATATGACGCTTTTCTCAACCAATGATCCCACAGGAGGAATCTGAACATAATCTGCGGTTCCCAAAATCTCCCTAAACCAGTGTAATGAGAGATGACCATTATATGAAAAAGCAATTAATAACATTGCTAACACAGGTACTATAAGGAAGATTATCAAATACAGCAACGGGAAAAGATAGGAAAATGAAACGAGGGGCTCAAATAAAGGCGTACCAAAGAGCCTCTCGCTCCACTTACTCACCTTCATCCCTGCACCTCCTGGAGGATCTTATTGTACTTGTCTCTTGCGGCATTTCTCCATTCTTGTAAGAGTGTGTCTTTAAAGCTGGGATCTTTAATAATTCTTTGATTTATCTTTTTGGCATAATCTTCGGTGAATGTTACTATCTTACCTGTTTCTGGATCCTTAAATTTAATAGGCGCTAAAAGTTCAGCTTTAAGTTTTTCATATGTGCCATCATCTATTTTGCCCTTCTTATGAGCATCCACAAGAGAAACCCATGCTCTATGAAGCAGATCATTTGTGTCTACCAATGTTGCTTTGAAGTAGAACTGCATTGCATAAACAGTGTCAAGAGCTTCCTTATCATCGAACTTGATACCTTTTGTATAGAGTGCTAAATAATATGCATTCTTGAGATCAGGCCTCTTCTTGCCCTCTGGAGTGTCAAAGATCTTAGGATTAACTGGGAGTCTATTAACTTCTTTATTCAGCCATATCATCTGCCCGTCTGTCAGAACCCAGTAGATAAATGCCTGAGCTGCATCTGGATGCTGAGAATACTTCAGAAGAGCTATCGGATCACCGTTAATTATGCTCTCTCCCTTTGGAATGATATACACACAGGCGGGATTTGCCTGCATTGCTATATACCCATAGAAATCAATTGTGTTTCCTGCAGCGATATCTCCCTGAATAACAGCCTCTCTAACAGCATCGCTTGCATCATAAACCTTGGAGTTGGCAGCTATAATTGTCAGAATTTGCCATCCTTTATCCCACCCAAAGGCCTGAAGGATAATCTGATATATTCTTGTATTTGAGGTGCTCCTCGTAGGGTCAGCTATTCCAAACTGTGGTGGATCAAGGGCAAAGGTTTCACTTGCTATATCCTCCCACTTTTGTGGAACAGGTAGATTCCACCTCTTGAGAGCATTTTTGTTAACTGTAAAACCGAATGAAGATAAGGCCGCTGCAATCCAGTAGATCTTTCCATCATCGCCCTTTCTAATCATTGGCATTCCTGCAATCTGCTCGGGTATAGCACTTCCTATCAACCCAAGGACATTTTTATCTGTAATTGGAGCCAAATATCCATCTTGATACAGTGTGTCAAAAAGTGTGGGCCCTCCTCCCCAGCCAACGTCAGCTCCTTTTTTGATTAATGTTATCCATTGAGATTCTGTAGCCTTAATGAATTTAATATTCACAATGTGGTACTTTTTGGCTATATCACTCTTCAGAAAAGCCTTTTTAGCAAGCAGCTGGATTGTAGTGTCATGTCTAGTTAGAACAATCAGAGTAATACCAGCTGCTGATTGAGTGCTTGTAGTAGTTTCAGTTGGAGAAGTGCTCTGAGTTGTAGAAGAGGTTGCAGTTGATTGGGTGGTAGTTTGGGTTTGGGTTGGGCTTGTGGTTGGGGAAGGACTTGTTGTTCCTCCACCAATACATCCAGCTGCGACAACACTGAATATTGTTAAGAGTACAACCAATGCTGCAAGGCCTTTTTTCATACTCCTCACCTCAATTTCAGAGTTTTTGCACCATTCTTTAAAGTTTTGCTACAAAAAAATGTCAAATAAAACACAAACACGAAAATAATTTACGTCTTTTCAGCAAACAGCAAACGAATGGCATTTTAAACCGACCAGCCCTTTATGTAAAAATAAATAATAAAGGAAAGTTACTCACTTTCTTCTTCTGAGGAGGAGTGGGATTAGTGCGAGTCCTATTAATGCTGCTGGACCGCAAGTCTTGCCACCAGTAGTTGAAGTAGATGACGCACTGCTACTTGATGAAGTTGCCGTGGCACTTGAAGAACTTGTAGTTGAGGTTGTGCTTGTCTGTGTTGTACTGGTAGTACTGCTTGATGAAGTTGTACTCGTTTCGGTTGGTGTTTCCTTCTTGAAGAGTGAGATCATCCTGACTATTGCAAGCTTGGTGGCTTTTGCATCATAACTCTTCAACTGCTCCTCCTGAGTCGGCTTAAACCATTCTGGAACAAGTAGATCATAGACTCTCGGGGCAACACCTGCTACAACAGCGTCAGTGTCAGCTCCGCCACCTTTCCACTGCTCAGCCTTGGGTGCAATAGCTCTCCAATTGTCAACACCAAATCCATCCTGACTACCAACAAGGACGCTCATGTATGTATCCTCATTAATCTTCAAATAGTCCTTTGGAATCTCAACGATGATGACATTTTTGTCAAGATCTGCCTTAGCCTTTACGTCGACTGTCTTTCCATCAGGCAGGAGGAGCTTGCTTCCCCATCCAAAAACTCTAATTGCTGCATCCCATGGGTGGTTTGGATCGAGTTGCACATTGCTTCCGGGACCATTCTTAGCTTCTTTTATTGCCTTGGTGTTTCCTCTCTCTTTAAAGTCAAAGTATGCCTCTATTATCTGGAGGCTGAAGCCGTTCGGCCCATTCCACGGATTGCCTCCAAGGTTCTTAAAGTAGAACTCTATTACATACTTTGTCGTGCCTTCTTTGATCTTGACATCTGTCAGGTCAAAGAGCCCTTTCTGGTTGAACACTTTGTCTGTCGGATATGTGTATGTTCCAGGTCCATGGTCATCTCCTACTGGGTCTTTAATCTCAACAACATCTTTAAGCGGCTCGTATGTTGCCATCTCAATTGCCCAGTGAAGGATGTTTGTAACAAACTGAGGACCATCAAGGTCGACACCGTGGTATTTAGGCGTCCATGTGGGCTGATAGTCACCATATGGACTCTCACCACTGACTATGAGTATGCTCTTCTTTCCGTTGTCAAGCTTAACAACCTGAGCAACGAGAAGTGGGAACTGACCATTGTCACCGGCGGAGTATGCATTTGCTGGTGGATCACTATTCTCAACTATGGTTCCATCAGGGGATGACCTGACAATTCTATAAATGCCTTCTGGAACATTGTCACCCACGAGGGGCTTCCAATTGCCTTGGTCATCAACGTAAGCAACAACACCTGGGCCGTGATAGAGAACTTTTCCACCATACTTGAAACCTTTTGTGAGCATATCTTTCATGGGAGTATCTGGATCAGGGTTAACGAGGCCGACTACTCTATATCCTGCACCAGCATTGCTGGTTGGGTCTTCAACTGAACACAGATCAATTCTCAAGTTACCAATACCTAACATATCAAGAACACTGTCAGCAGCATCTTGAGCCTGCACACCGCTTCCATAGTCCGAATCGCCAGCAACCCAGAGAACCTTTCCGCCCTGCTCAAACCAATCAGATATCGCTTGAATTTCGTCAGGGTCAAATGGACTAGTTGGCTGGCCGAGGATGAGAACATCGACATTCTTAAGGGCATCAGCTGTTATCTTATTCCCAAGGTTTTCTATTCCTAACGTCTCTGCTTGAGTTGGGTCACCAAAGTATGCCCATTTAATGTCAGTTATAGTTTTTGTAATTCCGTGAGCCAGAGTTTTATTAGTTTCTTTGTCAATAACATCTTCTGAGAGGTACTTAGCGTTCTCTCCGTGAGCTAAATCTACTGCCACAGTAGTTGCACTGGCTAATGCAAAACCAAAAACTCCAAAAAACATAAACACAGCAATTAAAAGCGCTGCCTTCCTCATGGTATCACCAACGATTATAATCATTACAGAGTTATAAACCTTATGAACCTATAGTGCCAGAAGAGGCCGCAAAATCCTTAAAGGATGAGGGCTTTTCTCCTTTAGGTGGTTAGTATGGATGCTGAGAAAAGAGCTGAATTGATAATGAGAAAACCCACGGAGGAATTGCTAACTCCTGAAAATTTGAGGTACCTTTTAGAGCTTGGTATCCCTCTTCAACACTACATTGGATTTGAGATAAGCGGTTATATTCATCTCGGAACCGGACTAATGGCGGGGGCGAAGATAGCCGACCTCCAGAAGGCGGGGGTAAAGACGAGGGTTTTCCTGGCTGACTGGCACAGCTGGATAAACGACAAGCTCGGTGGTGATTTGGAGGTCATCCAGAAGGTCGCACTTACCTACTTCAAGGAGGGTATGAAGCAGAGCATAAAGGTCATGGGCGGCGACCCGGACAAGGTGGAGTTCGTCTTGGCCAGCGAGATACTTGAGAAGGGCGACTACTGGCAGACGGTGATAGACATCTCCAAGAACGTAACTTTAGCGAGAATGATGCGCTCGATAACGATAATGGGGCGCCAGATGGGGGAAGGGATAGACTTCGCCAAGCTCATCTACCCGGCCATGCAGGTTGCTGACATCTTCTACCAAGGAGTTACCATAGCACACGCCGGAATGGACCAGAGGAAGGCCCACGTCATAGCGATTGAAGTTGCCCAGAAGCTCAGATACCACCCGCTTGAGTGGAAGGGTGAGAAGCTCAAGCCTGTCGCTTTACACCACCACCTCCTCCTCGGC
>JAMOPD010000367.1 GCA_027064745.1 Thermococcaceae archaeon | reverse complement strand
TTATCACTCCATTCAGAGTTTTAAACCCACTCAAGGTCAGTTTTGAGAGGGCTCGGCGGCCTCTCCGCATTACGCTAGCAAAATTTAAAAGAGTTTCAAGTGTCCAAAGGCTGTTGGATGATTTACCGCATTCCCTTCCCGAGGCTTTCGAGAGGTAATCCTTATAAGTCTCAACTTCATTTTATAGTCATAAAATAATGGGTGGTCGTAATGCTCGTCTACTTCATCGGTACAGGTGGAAGCGAAGGAATCCCAGCCCATCTCTGCACATGCCCGACCTGCAGCGAGGCAAGGAGGTTCGGTTTCGCTCAAAGACTGCCTTCGACCCTTGCTATAATCACCGAGAATAGAAAAGCTGTTCTCTTCGATGTTGGGACGGATATAAGGGACTATCTCAACGTGCCCCTTGAGGCGATTTTCCTCACTCACTGGCACCATGACCACATCTACGGCCTTTATAAGCTTCGCTGGATGGCACTGGAGACCAGACTCTACGCACCTCGGGGGCATGCAGATGCGCTGATTCTCCAGGACCCCAAAAATCTGAGACCAATCACAATAAGGGCAGGGGACATCGTAAAGGTTGATTCTCTTAAAATAACAGCTCTGCCTTTAAATCATGAGATAGAAACGCTTGGATACCTAATTGAGGAGAACGGTAAGAGCATAGCTCTCCTGTACGATACCAAGGGCTTACCTGAGGAGACCTTCGAATTTCTGAAAAGAAGAAACCTTAGATTGGCTATCGTTGACGCTACTTATCCACCAGGAATGAATGATCCATATCATAACAACGTTGATGAAGGAGCCGAAATTGGGCTGAAACTTGCTGAAAGGACTGTTCTCAGCCACATCTCCCACAAAAACCTGCCGTTTTTGGAGCTGGTGAAATACGTTAGGGATAAATGGAACAACAAAGTGCTGGTGGCTTACGACGGGATGGTATTCTACGTCTAAACATTTTTATCCATTCCCGTCCAAAAGAAATCGGTGATGCCATGCGCCTTCTTGAGCTGGTAAAGGAGACAGTTCCTTCCTGATAGACCTCCACTTGAAGGCCATCAAGACGGCAAAACTCCAATATGAACGCCCAGCTATGGAAGTTCTTCGTAATAGATAACGAGAGGGAAGATAAGGGAGCTCTGTGAGAAAGGAGTTCTACTCAAATACCAAAGGTGATTTGATGGCATGGCTAAATACCAAGGGATTTAAATCGGAGAAGCCCTTTCTGAGCTTATCTAACCCTCGTCTTCGGGGCACACAAAGGCTTAAGGTGGATCGCAGTCGGCTATTTCCTCCTTGCACTTGAAGAATTCTCCTAACCTAAAGTCTGTGGAGGAACTTATGATGCGGGCTATCAAGTCTGGGATGTGATCAGCCTCAATGGGTTTTGAACTTCCGACAAGGGCTAGCTTTAATTTATTGAATTTATGTCATTTTGCCTGATCCGGGCAGGAAAGCTTTATCGTTCTTAAGGCGAAACTTGGAATGTTCTCAAGGAGAATAGAGGCTGTTGACAAAAGTGCACTGAAACAGGTGTTAGAGCTTGTGAAAGAAGGAGATGTAATTTCTTTTGCAGGTGATGTTCCAAGCCCGGAACTTTTCCAATGGAAAAGCTGAAAGAGCTATTAAATGAAGCCGTTAACGATCCATTTGCCTTTCAATATGGCTCTGCCATTGGAATGCCTGAACTAAGGAGTGAAATAGCACGTTACATGGAAGGGTGGGGTATTGAATTATCGTCTAATGAAATTATGGTAACCCACGGTTCTCAGTAGGGAATTGACATTATTGGCAGAGCTTTAATCAATTCAGGGGATGGAATCATAGTTGAGGCTCCAACATATTTTGTCGCCTTAAATACCTTCCAAGTTTATGAACCTGTTTTCAAGCAGATATCCCTTGGTAATGAGAGTGTTATAATAGAGGAGCTTGAAGAGTTAGTGAAGAACCTAAAGAAGGGAAGAAAGTGGATAAAGCTTTTCTCCACAATATCTACCTTGTGGAGTCACAATGAGTGAAGAACGAAGAAAAGCCGTGGCAGAATTGGCCGAGAAGTATGATTTTCTGATTATAGAAAATAATCCTTATGGTGAGCTCCGTTACCATGGGAAGGATATTAGACCTATCAAAACTTTTGCTCCTGAGAGAACGATTTACTTAGGAACATTCTCCAAAATCTTCGCTCCAGGTTTTAGAATAGCATGGATAGTTGCACCTGAAAACATTGTAGATCGCTTTGAAGTTGCTACAGACTGCTGATGTATGTACCAACTCCTTTGGCCAGTACGTAACATGGCTTTTCATGAAGAAGGGATACCTTGGGGAACAGATTAAGAAGCTCAGAAAAGCCTACTGGCCAAAGATCTTGATGCTCTTGAAGAGTTTATGCCTGAAGGAGTTGAGTGGACCAAACCAGAAGGTGTGAGGTTTATTTGGCTAACAACGAGAAAAGACGCGGATGTAGTCCTCCGTGAGGCAGTTCGCAGAGATGTTGCCAGAAATCAAATGAAACTCAATTTTACACTTGAGAGCACGGGCAGAATATATGAAGGAGTCCTCATATTCACCTTTCTCCTCTCCTGAATTTCTTTAAGCTCCAGAGGATACTACACTCTCAAGCGCTCTCAGAACGTCCATCTGCTCCTGTGTCTCTACAGCACTGGGTTTCAACTGTCGAACCTTTGAAAGTGCTTCCCGCAGAGACAACTTCTGGGAATAGATAAGATATGCCACAGCTATTGTTCCACTTCTCCCAGAGCCTCCGAGACAGTGAATAAGAACTTTTTTGCCTTCATTGACTCTCTTTTCAATCCATTTCACGATTTCGATTAATCCTTCCAATGGTGGAGCTGAAAAGTCTTCAATAGGACTGTACAATACTTCCACATTACTCTTTTTCCATGTGTCGATTTCATAGTAAAGTTCATATTCATCTGTTAAGACAACAACGGCCTGAAACTGTTCTGCTAACTTTGGGATGTCCTGTGGATAGGGCATTGGTGAAAAAGCTACCTGGGATGTTATAAATTTCACATATACCATGATCTCACCATTTACTTATTCAACCCATTGGGAAATAAATCTTCCGCATTTTTACATTTTAATCTCTAAAGATTTCTAAAAATCTCCTTTGGATAATTTTTTTACTAAAATTAGAAAACTTCTATAATCTTGCTCAGCAAAACTGTTTATGTGAGGGATAAATAATATTAGAGTAGGAATATTGCATATTGTATAACACAAATTGCTGAAGTGTATTAAAATGGTGGGAAGATTTATGCAATGTTTTTCATTGTGGTATTATCTCCGAGTGTTTTTGCAGCAGGATATACAAGCCCAGTACTGAAACCTTCAGCACAACACCCCCAGCAGAGACTGATACTATTCCAGTTACGATGGACTCAATCTATGCAGGATTTTAAAATCCTATGTTGAAAGAGGGATTGCTCTATATGGTGGAAGAGGAAAAAGCTTGCCCACGATGTTTATACCAAGCTTTACGAGAAATAAGGGGGCTTCAGATATTCGGTATGTCACCAAGAGCGAGAGCACTCATGTAGAAGCCGTCAGAACATTGCTCAAGAAGTATAACCTCACAGATCCCACAGTGAATGTAAGGTATTGGCGAATTTAAGAATTCCCATTCCAAGATCTTTACAACCAACTGATTGAGATGGGTATGAAAAGTGAAATTGATGCCCCGAAAGTTGGAGCATTAATCGAGGAGAGGATATTCAGAAATACGTGGATCAAACAAATAAGATCACAGTTTATGAAAACCTCATGATGGGCTCGAGGAATCATCTAAGGTCATTTGTGAGCCGTCTTGAGAAGAAGGGAGTAATCTATGAGCCTCAGGTTCTGAGCAAAGAATCTATGACTCCATAATAAACAGCCCCATGGAAACTGGGGACAATGAAAAGGTGGGAAGGGCTGGCCAGCTTTCTTTTTGCAATACTGACTTGAATGTTATACTGCTTTCCATGATTTTACCATACCTTGGTTCCCTCTGGGACCTCCTCCGGAACGGGCAGGAGGTAAACTCTTCCATCCTCGTTTTCCGCCACTATAAGCATGCCCTCGCTCTTTACACCGGAGAACTCCTTCGGCTTCAGGTTGAGGACGAAGATGAACTTTCTCCCTTCGAGCTCTTCCGGGCTGTACTGATCGGCTATGCCCGTTATTATCGTCCTCCGCTCGATTCCAAAGTCAACGTCGAGCTTTATCAGCTTTTTAGTGCGCCTCAGCTTCTCGGCCTTCCTCACGAGACCGACACGGAGATCAAACTTCCAGAAGTCATTTACATCGTAGAGCTCCACTGGAATCACCGAGTAAGTTTTTGGCAGGGCAAGGCTTAAGGGTTTCGGCTAAAGGTTCACAACTAAAATCTCATCACCCCCCGATGACGCCAGAAGCTTTCCATCGGAGTCGAAGACCCAGGCACCCCCCGGCGGGTGGCTGTTTACGACGAAGGTTTTAGCGCCGAGGAGCCGTACTCGCTCTGCCATAGCCTCAACGTCC
>JAMOPD010000366.1 GCA_027064745.1 Thermococcaceae archaeon | reverse complement strand
TGATCATGTTGTGCTCCACTGCATGAAGCCCAGAGCTCACTCCATCTTTACTGTCGACCATCTTCTTCACAGCAAATGCCAGTTCATCATCCTGAATCCCGGCCTTGTGGAGTGCATCTCTGATAGCCTTTTTCAGGTGGTATGTTGTAGACCCCAGGAGTTCTGGAAAGAGCTCTCTTCTGTTGAGTCGTTCATACAGTGAAAATGCCAAATCTCCAGCCCCCTTATCAACTGCAATTCTGAAAAACTCGTGGAACTCATCATGCGGGATTTCCCTTATCCTCTCGGGGAACACAAGCCAGATACCCTCCGTTTCAAACTCTCGCTCAAAAGGCCTTTCGAACTCCACTTTGGCAAATTTCTCCCAGTTCAGGATTGAGAAGTCCTCCTCGGTTTCAATCCTCTCCCCGCTTACCGGCGAATATATCTCACCCTTCAGAATACCTGCATCCTTGAGCCTGAGCAGTTCAGCCACATAACTCGCGGTATCCCTGCCCTTAACAGCATAGCCCCAGTAAGAATGCCTAACCTTCAGCCTGCCCAAGTGAATTTCAACTCCCTTGTAAATCTTGCTCCTGCTCACTTCGAGAATTTCAACATGTTCCCTCTTGCTGGTGAATGTTTCAACATCCCAAAACCTGTTCATTCTCTCCGCAAACACAAAGTGAAACTTTCCGATGCTGAGCTTTTCCTTTACCATGTAAAGCTCGCCGCGGGAGAAATATGCCATGCCCGGGAGAAGGGATTCAGGTTTGTCGGTCTCCTCTATTATGTACCCTTTAATCTTGAGCCAGTTTATGAAGCGGAGCAATTCAGAAATACCTGATTTGGCAATAAGGCTTGATTTTATCCATGGTTCATCAACGACGAGATAATAGCTCTCATCACTGACGGTTCTCAGGGAGGAGTAGCTGAATGCCGGTTTTAAAAGCCGGACTTCAAGTTTTCCTGTGAGGGGATTTTTCCTAAGCGAGGCCTTCCTTTCAAGAACAAGCTCTTCCATAACATCCCTCTCAAAGTCATCGAGCTCCTCCCATTCCACAATTCCGAGTTCGGTGAGAAGGTAGTGCAGGTGCTTCTTTGCGACTTCCCTGTTCCTGAGATTCACGGGCATGTACTCAATCACTCCTTTCTCCAATTTTTTAACGAGCTCCTCCGTATGCTCCTTGTAGTAGTAATCCAGTCCATTTTTACGCAGTATAATGCCATTCAGGGCCTCTCTTTCCACCTTCCTTCCAGCCCTGCCAAATCGCTGGATGAGAGAAAAAAGACCATCCGGAGGAATACCATAGTTGATTACCGCATCCAAATCGCCGATATCTATGCCGAGCTCAAGGGCGTTTGTCGTCAGCAGGGCTAAAAGCCTGCCTTCCTTGAAATCCCTCTCGATCTGCCAGCGGATGTTTTTGGGCAGCGTCCCCTTGTATGTGGATGTCATGGAGAAGGCGGGAGAATTCAGGAGAAATCTCATGAGCTTTTCGGTTCCTCTGCGTGAGTCGAAAAATATGAGAGTTTTTATACCGCTTTGCGTCAGTTTTTCGACTGCAATACGGAGCAGTTGTTTGTCGTTTAAGTTCCTCGGTTCAAAAAGCACTAAAAACCTCCTCGGGAATGGGTTTGTGGCCTTATTTATGACTTCAAACTCCTTCCTGAAGAAATTCTCAGCAAATTTCTTTGGCGTTCTCAGCGTTGCCGAAAGCGCTATAATCTGCGGTCTGGCATTCAGGCGTCTAAGCCTGAGGAAAAGCCTCCTGAAGAGATAAGATGCGTTGGTTCCGAAGACTCCCCTGTATATATGAAGCTCATCAACGACGAGAAATCGCAGATTCCTGAGAAGCCATTCATAGTCCCTCCAGCGGCGCAGAATATTGTAGTGAAGCATGTCAGGGGTTGTGAAAATCAGACTGGGCTTTTCCCTTATTATCTTGCGCCGTTCCTCCCACGATACATCTCCTGTGAGAATATGAGCATCTATGAATCTCTCCGTGAGACGGAAAAATGCAAGATTCTCTACTGAGAACTTCTCAAACTGATTGTTGATGAGGGCCCTCGTGGGATAGACGAGGAGGTATGTGTGGTAAGGGTTTGAGAGATAGTCATCAAAAATTGCCAGTCTGAAAATCTCGCTCTTTCCGCTTGCCGTTGGAGTTGTCACAACAATGTTTTTCCCAGAATAGAGGCTTTTGAGAGCTTCGGCCTGGTGTTTGTAAAGCTTAAAGCCGAGTTCTTCGATGAGAGCATTTATCTCGGGATTGTTGAACCTGAACTCCCCATATTCCCCCTCTCTCGGTGGGAAAACACTCACATGAGCAATTTCACTTTTGATATCCTTCAGTGCTTCAAAGATGCTCATGAAATAAAATAAATCGTAACCTTTTAAAAATCACTCCCGGAATCAGAGACGGTGAGAAAAATGAGAATTGCGGTTATCGATTATGATAGGTGCAATCCAGACAAATGCGGTCATTTCCTGTGTGAAAGGGTGTGCCCAGTCAACAGGATGGGAGGAGAGGCTATAATAATCGACGAGGAAAACTACAAGCCGGTAATCCAAGAGGCAAGCTGCACAGGCTGCGGAATCTGCGTGCATAAGTGTCCCTTCAATGCGATAACGATAGTAAACCTTCCAGAGGAGCTTGAAGAGGGCTGTGTGCACCGCTATGGAATCAATGCCTTCGTCCTCTACCGCCTGCCCGTTATCAAAGAGGGCATGGTCGTTGGCATACTCGGGCCGAACGGGGCAGGTAAAACAACCGCTGTGAGGATTCTGGCCGGCCAACTTATTCCGAATCTCTGCGGGGACAACGAGAGCTGGGACAGCGTAATAAGGATGTTCAGAGGAAATGAGCTCCAGACATACTTTGAGAAGCTCAAGAATAACGAGATACGCCCTGTTGTCAAGCCTCAGTATGTCGACCTGATTCCAAAGGCAGTTAAAGGGAAGGTTAGAGACCTGCTCAGAAAAGCTGACGAGAAAAATGCCTTTGAGGAGGTTGTTAAGGAGCTTGGTATTGAGAATGTCCTTGACAGGAATATAGATCAGCTTAGCGGTGGTGAGCTTCAGCTGGTGGCCATAGCGGCGGCGCTCCTCAGGGATGCTCAGTTCTACTTCTTTGATGAGCCTTCATCATATCTCGACATAAAGCAGAGACTGAATGTTGCAAGGATAATCAGAAAGCTTGCGGAATCAGGGAAATCCGTCTTGGCGGTTGAGCATGATCTGGTTGTCCTCGACTACCTGAGTGATATCATTCACGTTGTCTATGGCAAGCCCGGAACCTACGGTATATTCTCCAAGCCCAAGGGGGTGAGAAACGGCATCAATGAGTTCCTCAGAGGCTATCTTAAGGATGAAAACGTGCGCTTCAGGCCATATGAAATTCGATTTACAAAGAGCGGCGAGAGAAAGAGCCAAGCAAGTGAGATACTTGTTGAATATCCACGCCTCGTTAAGGACTATGGCAACTTTAGGCTTGAGGCTGAATCTGGTGTGCTTTATATGGGAGAGGTTGTGAGTATAGTCGGTCCGAACGGCATAGGTAAGACGACCTTCGTCAAGATGCTCGCAGGGGTTGAGAAGCCGACGGAAGGGGAAGTTGACTGGGAGCTTAAAGTTAGCTACAAGCCCCAGTATATCAGGGCTGATTATGAAGGAACTGTGTATGAGCTCCTCAGCAAAATAGACGCGTCTAAACTCAACAGCAACTTTTACAAGACCGAGCTGCTGAACCCCCTCGGCATACCCGACCTCTACGACAGGCAGATAAATGAACTCAGTGGTGGTGAGCTTCAGAGGGTTGCGATAACGGCATGCCTTCTCCGTGATGCCGACCTGTACCTCCTTGACGAGCCATCGGCATATCTTGACGTTGAACAGCGCCTGGCCGCTTCCAGAGCTATAAGGCATCTTATGGAAAAGGGAGAGAAAACGGCCCTTGTGGTGGAGCATGATGTTCTCATGATAGATTACATAAGCGATAGAATCATGGTCTTTGAAGGAATCCCCAGTGAGCACGGCAAAGCTCTTCCACCGATGGGGATGCGTGAGGGCATGAATAGATTCCTTGCCGGCGTGGGTATAACTTTCCGTAGGGATCCGGACTCTGGAAGACCGAGGGCAAATAAAGAGGGTAGCGTGAAGGACAGGGAGCAGAAAGAGATCGGTGAATACTACTATGTGGTACCGTGATCCGTGTAAATTTTCCGTTTTGTCCTGTCCATTCTTCTCTCTGGTTTTTATCCCACGAGGTCCCTTCCTAAACGAACATAAACGGTAGCAAACGTTCTTTAACATTCATGGATGGAAAAAACCAGCTGGCAGGTTTATTCTAAACAAACGCTAACGTTAATGGACGATTGCGTGAAAAAAGCTTAAATAAGACTTATTACATAAAAATAAGTGAGGTGATGTAATATGATGGGGAAAAAATCTCTGGCATTGGCATTTAGCATACTAATATTAGCAATGCCACTGACATTCAGCAGGGTATCAGCAACAAGCCCCAGCGTGGTCATCCTGGTCAGCGACAACGAGGCTGACTGCACACTGACTGAGTATCTCTCAAATTTAACCGGGGCTCCAGTTGTGAAAACACCATGGGGGGTCTATGATCCAAACATCACGACAAAGATAGCTAGTTATGCTCCAGATGAGGTGATAATAATCGGAGGCCCTGCTGCGGTTCCAGAGGAATACGTGGAAGACCTTCAGAACCTCAGCATAGCTGTTGAGAGATGGTGGGGGAAAAACAGGTATGAAACTGATCTTGCTGTGCTCAGAAACGCAACGGAAAAGTTCAATCTACAATTCCAAAACAGACTGATATTTGTTGCAGGAAATGATACAATGGCGATCCGGCATGCCCTTAAACTTGCAATTAAGGAGAAAGCTATGATCGTGTTTGTGAACAGAACAGCAAATGTGAGTAAACTCATGATGAAGCTAAAGATCAAAACACCTAAAATGGTGCTTATCGGAACACCCATTGCGAACAGGACAATTGAAAAAATAAGAAGACAGCTAAGGGAGCATCTCGGGGAATTCAACTGCTCGGAGATAAAGCTGAACATAACGGCTGAAATTGCGCTGCAGGCAATCAATGCCACCGAGGAGAGGCTTAAACTGGCAGAGAGCATGCTGGAAAATGTTACATTTCCTGCAGCTGAGAGAAAGTTTGAATTAGCCAAAAAACAACTTGAGGAAGCAAAGAAAGCGTATGAAGATGGTAAGTACGGAGAGGCATATGGCCTTGCGATTGCAGCACGGGCTAAAGTAGATTTCGTAATCAAGTTTGCAGATATGGACTTCAAAAAGAGGCTACACACTCACATGAACCTGATGCTTAACAGAAATCTCTTCAGGCTGAAGATACAGGTAAAGTTCATGAAGAATGCAGGTATAGACGTTCGGGAGATTGAGAAGCTTATAGAGGCTGTAAAGGCTGCTATTAAGAATGGTGATTATGACACTGCAAATGAGCTAATGGCCCAGCTCAGAGAACTCATAAAGGAGAAATACAGGGCAGACAAGAGCATCATTAAGGAAAAGCATCACCCCGCAAAGAAACACAGGCCCTGATAAAATTAAGTGGATTTTAAAATTTTAATTTTTTCAAAATTTCTTTTTGATCCAAAGAGGAGTTTCAATGAATCATTGAGCTGTTGAAGTTCAAAAAATGGTTTTTAGACTGACCAATAAAGGCCAATCTCTTGAAATCAACTCAGTTTTTCTATCTATAGGATAAAGCAGATGGAGTTATATCTAAGTTTCAGTTTTTACCTCAGAAAAGAGAGGAGCTGTCCTGTGGGTCAAAGTGCAATAACACTCTGCTACATACCCTTAGGATAAGCGGTGGGAGTGTCTGATGATAAACTGGTATGCGGGCTGTCTAAACTTATCCTGAGGGTATCGGCGAAAGCTTTTTATTTCTCTTTTCAGGTTATGTAACATAGTCCTGTCTTATGTCAGTATTTTAATTTTAATACGCGATACGTGATTAAAATGGTAGGGAGTATTCAGGAGATAACCACTATTGCAGATGCTCTTAGTTCTCCTATTAGGGTTAAGATATTGAAGATGCTCTGTGAGAGGGAGTGGTATGTATATGAGCTCGCTAAAACTCTCAACATCTCCAGGCAGTTACTCTACCTTCACTTGAAAAAGCAGGGTTGGTTGAGAGTGAGCTCCGTCTGGAGCCAAACGACCCACGGGCTAAAAAATACTATAAAGCAAAGCCTTTTAGGCTCATCGTCGATAATGAAGTTATAAAAAATTTGAAGGAGGAGTGAAAAATGGCACCCTACCCCGGAATGCCAAGTGGATGGATTCCCATAATTTTAGGCTTAGTGATTATTGTAATAGTTGTGTTTGCGTTTTATCAGATGAATAAAACTCCAAATGAGCTTAAACTTGAGTTTGCGAATCTCAAAAATACCTTAGAAGAAACAAAACGACACACAGAGGATGTTAAAAAGAAGCTTGAAGCGGTCTGAAGGCTGATAACATGCTACCAGGCAAAGTCCCTCCAGAAAAACTAAAAGAGCTAGTCTTTAATCATCTTGGCGATAAAGGGGAAAGAGTCATAATTCGCTCCGGCTTAGGAGTGGATGCAACAGCCATAGAATTTGGTGATACTGTCTTAGTAGCATCGACAGATCCGATAACCGGAGCTGAGAGAAACATAGGTTTCTATGCCGTCCATGTCAATGCCAACGATGT
>JAMOPD010000365.1 GCA_027064745.1 Thermococcaceae archaeon | reverse complement strand
ACTTTGTTAATATTAATGAAAGGTTATCAAAAATCGTCTTCAACAAGCTGAATCCAACGCTCAGATCCAAGGTTAACAAGGTGTTACTTAAACTGAACGACAATGAGAGGTTATATGCACTGTTTCTCTTTGCCTCTGCTCCTGAGAGAGAGCTTAATAATGTTCTCGGGGACTATAATGAGGAGAGGATTGAGAAAAGAATAAAAGTGCTGTATGAATTTTACAAAAATATGCCGTGGTCTGAAAACTTCACAAAGTACTGGAAACTTTTTGCGGGGGAGGAGTGAATGATAGCCGTTCTAAGACTTGGACACAGACCTGAGAGGGACAAGAGGATAACGACCCATGTGGCACTAACGGCGAGGGTCTTCGGGGCGGATAAAATAATCATCACGGCTAAAGAAGATGAGCACGTGAGGGAGAGCGTCGAGGACGTTGTCCGGAGATGGGGAGGACCCTTCGAGATAGCCTTCGACCCGGACTGGAGGAAGTTCATGCGCGAGTGGAAGGAACGCGGGGGAGCGATAGTCCACCTCACGATGTACGGAATTCACATAGACGACGCGATGCCCCGGATCCGAAAAGAGCTGGAGAAGGGTCGGGACGTTCTCGTCGTCGTCGGCGCCGAGAAGGTGCCCAGGGAGGTCTACGAGATGGCCGACTACAACGTCGGCGTTGGGAACCAGCCACACAGCGAGGTCGCCGCCTTGGCAGTCTTCCTGGACAGGCTCCTGAAGGGGGAGGGCCTGAGGAAAAGCTTTGAGAACGCAAAGCTCAAGATAATTCCGCAGGAGAGGGGCAAGAGGGTAATCGAGCTGGAATGAGGTGAGGGCGTTGCTCAACAGGTACCGCGAGAACGTGAAGGATTACTTGGAGGCCATCGTCAGACCACTCGCGAAGGCCGGCGTTACCCCGAACCAGATAACGGTCCTCGGCCTGCTGATAAGCCTCGCCGGCGCTTACTTCTTCTACCGCGGCGAGCAGGCCATAGCGGCCCTCGTTCTGCTCCTCGGCTCGCTTATAGATGCCCTCGACGGAACGCTCGCCAGATTAACCGGAAAGACGAGCCGCTTTGGGGCATTCCTCGACTCCACCTTCGACAGGATAAGCGACGGAGCGGTTCTTTTCGGGATAGCCCTCGGAAACCTCGTGGACTGGCGCGTTGCGTTCATAGCTTTCATGGGAAGCTACCTGGTGAGCTACGAGCGGTGCAGGGCTGAACTGGCCGGTTCCGGAAGGCTGGCAGTTGGGATAGCCGAGAGGGCGGAGCGGTTGCTGATAATAATCATCACCGCGCTCTTCGGCTACGTTGAGTACGGTGTCTATGCGGTTGCGGTTCTGGCCTGGATAACCGTTCTCCAGAGGCTTTACGCGGCTTACCAGAGGCTCAAGGAGTGAAGAAGAGGGGGAATGACGAGAATTTCGCTAGGCGAGCCCCCGGGGCGATGAAGAGCCCTGCCGTTGCCGACCCCTTATATCTTTTTGGAGCGCCTGATCAGATTACAATGGTCTAAATTCTCTAGAGTTTTATT
Organism: Thermococcaceae archaeon; assembly: GCA_027064745.1. GTDB lineage: Archaea > Methanobacteriota_B > Thermococci > Thermococcales > Thermococcaceae > Thermococcus. The sequence goes on along the minus strand of JAMOPD010000365.1, from coordinate 5,260 downwards.
GAAACCTTTAGCTGCTGCTCCTTATAATGCATCTCCAACAGAGTTTCAATTCTCCTAAAGTCTTATTGAAACATAACATGACCGAATATACTCGAATAAGACTCCGCAGTTTCAATTCTCCTAAAGTCTTATTGAAACGCTTCTTTTTGTAATATTCTTCTATCTGCTTTGCCGTGTTTCAATTCTCCTAAAGTCTTATTGAAACCGTTTAGTATTGTTTCAAGCAAAGATAATATACCAGGTTTCAATTCTCCTAAAGTCTTATTGAAACTCTCTGCTTTGACGTAAATCTCTGTTCCTTTCGCCAGGTTTCAATTCTCCTAAAGTCTTATTGAAACTCATATGATCTCATGTGTTATCAGCGCATGCGACCGTTTCAATTCTCCTAAAGTCTTATTGAAACCTGAGCAACATTCTGTTGCGGCTTTTGAACTTCAAAGTTTCAATTCTCCTAAAGTCTTATTGAAACGCTCCTTGTACTTTCCCCTTAGCACATCGCTGATATCGTTTCAATTCTCCTAAAGTCTTATTGAAACGATGAGGTAATAACCAGAATAGCCGTTACTTTCCCGGTTTCAATTCTCCTAAAGTCTTATTGAAACCTTCGGCATTGATCGGCTTTAGGTTTTTAGATCTCTTGTTTCAATTCTCCTAAAGTCTTATTGAAACATTGTAGAGATAATGTTTGATGAGTATAAGAAGGCAAGTTTCAATTCTCCTAAAGTCTTATTGAAACCCGCTTCATTAAACAAAGTTTCGACTGTCTCGATTAAGTTTCAATTCTCCTAAAGTCTTATTGAAACAGGGACAATAATACCGTTCTTTTGCCTAATAAACAAATAAGAGGCCAGGATATTTAAATATTTCTGCAGGGGGGGTATAACGGGCGATAAGATGGTCTCAAATTTAAAGCAATTGAGAGGTTAATATCACAAAAAACTTCATATACGACTTGTATTTTTGAATGTTCAAATTAGATGTGAAAGTTGCTGATCTAAATAAAGGCATGAATCGACAGGAGGTACCTAAAAATACATCTAAACAGAAAATAGAGCCTTCTCAGTAGTGTATATCCATTGAGAGATATTTAAATGCTTTTGTTTTAGTTATGTGTATCCAGAGAGTTACAGACTAATGCTATATCCCAAACATGACGTGATTTATTAACTTTAAGTTAGTAAAGGATTTCACAAATATATCAAGCATTTATTTCAAAAAATTGCTCCTTACAAGGATAGAATTCAAAAGAATAGCAGGTATAACAGAGAATCAAATTTCTTACCCATCATTTAAACCTTTCACAATATCTATAATCTCACTTAAATTTGAGATCACAAAATCACAGTTCTTCCAGAACTCCCTCTTTGAAGCCTCAGGATCAAAGAGGACACTCATCATTCCGACATTTTTGGCTCCGACACAATCTTTGAGTGGATTGTCCCCGACGTAGAGTGCCTCACTCGCTTCAACATCGGCTTTTTCGAGTGCAAGCCTAAATGGTCTCTCGTGGGGTTTATAGAAGCCTGCATCCTCACTTGTCGTTATACTGTCAAAGAGGTCATAGATGCCAAGAGCTTTCAAGTGAGCCTCGATGTAGTCGTTATCAGAGTCTGTGATAATTCCAACATGCAGGCCTAATCTCCTGAGGGTTTTTAGAGTCTCAATGACTTCAGGAAAAAGCTCTCCATAGCGCTCATGCATGGCTATACTTATTTTCCAGAAGTCCTCAGGGAGAGTAAATCCATAGCGTTTGGCAATCTTTTGCATTGCTTTGGTGTCGACATCTTTGATTTTAACGTAGGGCTTGCCGGCTAGTTCCTTGAACATCGCGGAGCTTTCGGCCTCGTACTCCTCCCAGAGCTTCACGTAGTCGAGGTCTGTTCTCCCAGCCCTTCTGAGAATTTCTTTCACAATGTTCTGGTGAGTAATATTTTCGCCAGCTTTTGTTATGAGCGTACCTACAAAGTCAAAGAACACGGCTTTCATCTGATATCACCATAGAAGTTTGGAAAGGAGAATTAAAATCCTTGCCTGTCAAAATAACAAGCTACATGCTAAAATTCTTCAAAAACTTGCATCTATAACAGAAAATTATTAGAAAGACTTTTATTCTGTTTAGAAGCATAAGAATGAAAATTAAAGGAGTGGAATTCTCGTTTGGGTGTCCGGGATGGAGTTCTGGAAAGAATTCCTTTTCAAGGTTATTGGCTCTATGGAGAGTATGAGTTTATAGCCAAGGTAGAGTTTTCCAGTAAGAGTGAGATGGAAGCTTTCGAAAGAGAGCTGAGATATACAATTCGCTGCTAATCCTGATTCTCTGCAATTAAATAAAAAAAGTTTAAAGTCTTGGCTTCATGAAGCCTCGTGCCTTTAATTCTTCATATGCCCGTCTCAAGGCTTCCCTTATCATATAGCGTTTGTTAAGACCACCAAGCTTATATGAGGCTTTTCTTAGACTTCCTGCTTTGAGAAATAGTTCAATTAGTTTCTTGTCTCTTTCAGAAAGGTCGAGATGTTTCATGGCCATTTCTGCAATCTCAATTGGACTGTTCCCTTCATACGGGAAATCGGCGGATAGAATCTGCCTGTCGAATCTCTCCTTCAACTCAAACTCTACAACTGTTACCTTTGTATCAGGATTTATGTTCTTATAGTGTTTTTTTAGGGCATTAATAAGTTCGTTTCTGGTTTTAAATCCATCCTTTTGTGCATCCTCATCTGTTAGCTCACTTAGGCTTTTCTCCTCTACTTTTTTTATGAGAGCTCTCCCTAGGACATATCCTCCTGAATGGAGCAGAATTTCATCTCCAGGTGTGAGATTTACTTTTCTTACTCTTATTGTTGCCCTCTTTTTCCCGTTTAAAATCAGCTCCTTGTATCTTCCATCGAACTTTAGATTCTTCATGCTCGCTCACCAGGTCCTAAAAGCCTGAATCTTATTGCTATTACTCCGTATCTGTTTTCTTTCCACTTTGGATACATTCCGTGAAATCTTTTCAAAGCAGTCTCAAAGCTCGGGTTATCTGGAAATATTTTTTCGACTGGCTCTACCCGTAGTACCTGCCTGAAAGTCTCATATCTTTTCACATTTATGACTTCAGCAGGCACTTCATTGTTAAAGAGTAATTTATCTCCAGGCGCCATGCCTCTAATCTGGGGGTAGGCAACCCTAACTTCAATCTTCTTTCTCCCACTTTTTATCATTTTGAGGTATTCTTCTCTAACTCTGAGTCTATACACCTTCATCTCTCTCAACTCAAACTCTCAATAGGACTTAAAAGCTTAGCTGGTACCAAGCAAAATCGGGCTAAATTAATGCAATATTATTGACTCACGATTATCTTGACTTAGTTCATACTGTTAGGGTAACCGGTGGGAGCGCCTGGCGGGCCCTCTAACCCCTGACAGTATGGCTTAGCGAGGGGAAACTTTTAAATCTTAGAATGACAACATTATTCAAGGTGAGACGATGAGAAATGCCCAAGCTGCCCTAGAATATCTTTTCATGTTAGCCGCAGCACTTGTTCTTGTCGCAATAGCAGCGAAACTTATACTAACCAGCACTAAAACTCTCAATCAGGGTATTGAGAACTATACTACTCAAATTAGACAAAAGATTTTGGAAAACTTATGAGGTGAAATAATGCAGGAGCTCTTTTTGATAATACTTGGCGTTATTATGGGAGTTCTTACGTCTTATACAGACATTAAAACGGGTTTTATTGACGATCTCCATGTCTTTCCATTTGCTGCACTTGGCATTGTATATTACCTTTATGAAGGCTTATTTGTCCAGCCCAATCTTCTCCTAGCATTTTCTGGAATAATAGGTTTCGGTGTTGGCCTGCTTCTCGGGTTACTCCTGTATTTCCTTGGTGGCTGGGCCTCAGGTGACGTTGTGATTCTTGCAGGATTTTCGGCTCTTTTCCCCTATGCTTCAGGCTACGCCAGAGTTGTAGCACCATACAGCGCTAGATATCCCCTTCACGCCATTACATTAATGCTTAACAGCATAATAGCGATTTTTCCAATGGTTTTCATATATGCATTTGGAATAATAATTCTCCGCAGAAAGACTAGTGAGCTTAGAAAAATCCTTCTTAATCGAGCAAATCTTTCGGTTGAGGTTGCTCTCTGGATTATGGGCGCTATGGCCTTTATATTAATTCTGGAAGACTTTTCTGCTGTCGCCATTAACATAGTCCTTCGCTATGTTCTGACGCTCATACTAATCTTCATCCTTGGAAAAATTAGGAAGGTTGGTGATATCATCGGTGTGGCTGCTGTTGTTTATATGACCTACAGCTATGGAACCGATATAATAGTGGCATTCATCCGGCTGCTTGCTCTCCTCTACTTTTTCAAGGTATTCCTTTCCATAGTTTCATTCATAAGAAAAGAAGTTTTGATTGAAGAAAAGCCAATTGAGGAGATTGAGGAGTGGGATATCCTTGGAGAGTGGCTTTATGAGAGGGATGGGGAAATTTTCAGGGATAGAAAGAGCTTTTTTGACAGAGTGAAAGAAGCTGTTTCAGATGGAAATTTAGCTTTTTTGATGCCTAAATATGAAAATGTTATCGCCTCTCCGACCGCTGAGGGATTAACTAAGGATCAGATTGAAAGGCTCAAGCGACTGGTTGAAGAGGGAAAGCTGGAGAACAGATTTCTAATCAAGAAGTCAATGCCATTTGCTCCAGCCCTATTCTTAGGATTTCTGATTTCAGTGTTTTACGGTGACCTGTTCTGGTGGATATCGCTCAAGATGAGTGGTCTCTAAAGCTAACTGATGAGTCCTTCAATTATCTCCTTAACTTCCCACAGGCTTTCAACATTGTGATCTCCTTCAACACCCTCATGAGGGTTTATCGCTATGCTAACATCCGCTTCCCTAAACATTGCTATGTCATTGAAGCCATCACCAACCGCCACAGTAAGCTCAGGTTTTAGTTTTTCCTTAAGCTCCTTTAGTATAGCTCCCTTGCTCTTGAAATCCACTATCGGATTGACCTTCCCAGTGATAATTCCATTCTCATCAAAAATTAGCTCGTTGGCGAAGACATAGTCGACATCCAGCTCCCTGGCGATTCTTTCTGCGAGGCACATCAGCCCACTGCTTAGAATGGCTATCTTAAAGCCGTTCTTCTTGAGGAACTCCATGAGCTCCCTAGCTCCTTCCATATATTCAACAGAATTTGCCCACTCCATTACTTCCTCCTTTGTACGGCCCTTCCAGAGGGAAGCATCAAGCTCAGCCCATTTA
>JAMOPD010000364.1 GCA_027064745.1 Thermococcaceae archaeon | reverse complement strand
GGCATCACTGATAGATGATCTAACGAGGTATCAAAAAAGAAAAATTCTAATCTTTAGTGAATTCGAAGAGACCGTCCAGTGGATTTACAGGGGGTTAGAAAAACTTGGTTACACCCAAAACCACAAAATTGAAATGGTAAGCTCCAATACAAGGGGAATACTGGATAAAATTAGACGTTTTGCCCCCAAATCCAACAACTATGAAACAGAGGACGAGATTGACATCTTGATATCTACGGACATACTCAGCGAAGGTTTGAACCTCCAGGATGCCAATGTTGTGGTTAATTATGATTTGCACTGGACGCCGATAAAGTTAATCCAGAGAATTGGTAGAGTTGATAGGATTGGAACGGAACACGACACAATATTGGTCTACAACTTCTTCCCAGAAAAAGCCTTAGAAGAAAACTTAGGTCTGGTTGAAAAAGTCAGAAGGAGAATAGCTGAGTTTAACAATGCATTAGGTGCAGATGGCAAGATTCTTGAAGAGAGTGAAGAATGGAATCCTTCAGCAATTGAGGCTATTTACAAGGGGCAAATCGACGCTCTTGAAACCACTACGGATATTCTTTCAGTAACAACATTGGCTGAAAAGCTTGTTAGAGAATTTAAAGAGAATAACAAAGAACGCTTTGAGGAGCTAACGAAAAGATATTCAATGAGGAGTGTAGCTAAATACAAAGGTAAAGAGCATTATGCCTTCTTTGTGTGCAGTGATGGGGTCATTTCTCAGTACTTTATTTACAAAAAGCAGGGAGATACCTGGATTCAGCAAAATATTTCCTTAGAGGAATTGTTGGAAATCACAAAATTAAATGGGAACACGAAGCCATTCAACGAATTTAAAGAGATGGGTGTTTATTATGAAGTTGCGGGCAGGGTTTTGAGGGATTTTGAAGAGCTTAGGGTAATCAAAGAGAGTAGTTTAACGTTCAAGAAAAGGATGAAACATCCTAAAAATGTGAAAAAGGTGCTTGGAAAGTTGTACAATAGAATGAGTAAGAGCAAGAAAGAATCCGAGAAAGAGTATCTCGGAAGATTAATAGACCTGGTTAAATGGGGCTATGCAAATCATGAGTTGTTTGCAAGGGCACTTAGAGAGATAAATCCAAACATGAGTGTTGAGAAAATCATCTCGGCTTGTGAACGGTTAATTCAAAAGTATGGAATTCCTGCACGGAAAGAGGAGCTTGAGGCAAAGAAAGAAGAACTGGGTGCTAAAGGGGTTAAACCTCATATTGTTGCTGGCATATTATTTGTGCCTGAGAGTTAGAACTGCTTTTGTATCTCTTGATACTCTTTTTCTTTTACATATCTTCCTGAAACTGCAATAAAACGCTTTGGTTTTACAACTTTTGGATACTTTTTAATGTTCTTTAGAACGACTGCTATCCAAGGTCTTGCTCGTCTTCCTTTTGTTCTCCATCTCTCGGAGGTTTTAATGTACTCTTTGAACTCTTTTTCAGTTAGAAAAATCCTGTCTTTATATTTTTCCAGAATCTTTAGTGGATTTTCAAAAAGCTCAATACTCTCGACCTCTGCTTCACCATAGAAACCCTGATCTTCCCTTGAGGCGTAGAATATTATCTTCATTCCGGGCATGAGTCGTGTAAGAGTAGCTGGCTTTACAAAAACATCTTTTCCTTCTTCAAGGATTCTCTTTAGCAGGGGTTTTGGAACTGGAAAAGCTGCTCCAATAATCTTTTCTTCCTTCTCCATAATACTCACCTTTAACTCTCTTGTCTTTTCTGGAATAAATACCTTTTGGGATAAAACAGAGATACTGTCAGGACAACAGACGGCTAGGCGCTCTCACAGTTAGAATCAAAAAGTTTATAAGCTGATATATCTGTAGATATGTTGGGTGATGTATTTGGAACGGCCAAGATTTAAAGGGGGTCTAAAACTCCTGATATTGGAGCTATTGAGGACAAACCCAATGCATGGTTATGCTATAATGAAGGAACTGGAAGAGAGATTTGCCATTCCCACACCAAGTGCAGGTGTTATATACCCGACACTGGCAAGTCTAAGGAGAACAGGACTTATTGAGGTTGTAGGAAGTGGAAAAAGAGAAAAAAAGACATACAGAATCACTGAAAAAGGTCTGGAATATCTGAAAGAACATGAGGGAGAAGTCAAAGAAATTATCCACAAAATGGAGATTTACAAAGAATTTCGAGAATTGGGGGGAAATGAACTGGTAAAAGCCTTTAGATTGTTCTTTGAAAAGTTCGATGAACTTAATGATGATCAGAAAGCAGAGCTTTCTAAAGTTATAAAAGACTGTGCCAAGCGGATTAGATTCATCGTAGAATTTGGTGAGAGATTATGAGAGAACAGAAGCAGGATTATAAACAGTTTATGGGCAATGCCGTTAAGAGTTGGGAGGAGTATTATGAGTCTATGAGCAAAAATTGTCCTCTGACAATATATTATCCCATATGTGGGGGAGGAGAAGAGTGCATAACTGCATGTCCATATGGAGAAAAAATATGGACAGTTGTTCCTATGAAAGTTTCATTATTTGGTTTTAATGAAAAAACTCGTTTAAGACCAATTATGACGCATTCAGAGCTTTGTAAAGGATGCAATATCTGTGTTGATGCATGTCCAACAGGAGCCCTAAGACCGAGAGAGAAACCTGTGAGACATCCCATTTTAACACTTATCTATAACACCCTGAGATTACCATTCAAGGGGAAATACGGCATAAAATTTGTTTTCAGGGAAGAGCATGCCGAGAAGTTTAGAAAAAATAATGGAGTTGATTAAAATGGAAACGGAATATGCTATCGAAGTTGAGAATCTTGTAAAGAAATATGGTGATTTTACCGCAGTTAAAGGAATCTCATTCAAAGTGAAAAAAGGAGAGATATTCGCATTTCTGGGGCCTAATGGAGCTGGGAAAACCACGACAGTACATGTGCTAACAACACTCCTGAGACCAAATGAGGGTAGAGCAGTTGTAGCTGGACATGATGTGGTAAAAGAACCTGTTGAGGTAAGAAGAAAGATAGGTATCGTTTTTCAGGATCCAAGCACTGACAGAGAGCTCACAGCATACGAGAATATGTATATCCATGGAAGGATATATGGCTATTCAGGAGATGAGCTTAAGGCGAAAATTGAGAAAATGCTCAGATTTGTTGAGCTATGGGAGTTTAAGGACAGACCAGTTAAATTCTTCAGTGGAGGTATGCAGAGGAGGCTGGAAATAGCGCGCTCTCTCCTGCATGAGCCTGAGATTCTCTTTCTTGATGAGCCCACAATAGGTCTTGATCCACAGACGAGAGCCCACATATGGGAGTATATAAAAGCTATGAGGGAAGAGCATAGCATGACGATTTTCCTTACAACTCACTACATGGACGAGGCCGAGCAACTGGCGGATAGGATAGCCATTATGGATCACGGGAAAATAATCGCAGAGGGAACAGCAGATGAACTGAAAAAACTCATAGGTAACGATGTGATCTATGTGCGCATGGATGAGCCAAAAGAGGGCATTAAATGCCTCAACGCAGAGTTCATCAGAGGATGCCGAATAATGCCGGATGGAAGAGTGAGGCTCGATGTTCAGAATGCCGCTGAAGCAATGCCCAAACTCTTTGAGCTGGCACAGAAAAATGGGTTAAAGATTCTTGAGGTTACCTACCACAGGCCGACGCTCAACGATGTCTTTCTGCATCTAACAGGCAGGGAAATCCGTGATGAAGGTAGAGAACGGAAAGTTGCGAGAATGATAATGAGGGCTAGGATGAGGAGGTGATAAAATGATGGTCTTCAGCACAATGATCTATCGTGAGATGAAGAGGTTTATGCACTCAAAAGCAAGGGTTATAGGCAGCTTGGTAAATCCAATAATCTGGCTTGTTTTATTCGGTAAAGGTTGGTCAGGAGCATTTAATTTCCCAGGAGCAAGTATGATATTTGGCGGCGTGGACTATATGACGTATCTTGTTCCAGGTATAGTCGCCATGACAGTCTTCAACATGAGCTTTATTCAGGGAATAACGATTATCTGGGATAAACAGTTCGGTTTTATCAAAGAGATACTCGTTGCACCAGCTTCAAGGGAAGAAGCGATACTTGGCAGGATAACAGGCGGAGCAATAACAGCCATGATTCAAGGCGTGATAATATTAGCTCTGAGCTTTTTTATCACGAGTTCTCTCAAGTTATCTGGGGTTATTCCTACGTTAGGACTAAGCTTCATAGTGGGGCTTGCAGTGGCAGGAATGGGAGTCGCTATAGCAATGAGAATGGGTAGCATGGAAGGATTTCAGATGATAATGACCATGATAATGCTACCGATGACGTTCTTGAGTGGGGCCTTTTACCCTGTGAAAACTATGCCCAACTGGATGCAGTGGCTTGCCAAAGTTAATCCACTCACATATGCTGTAGATGGTTCAAGATACTATTTATCCGGGATTGCTCCAACGTTTTCTCTAACGACTGATTGGATTGTGCTCTCTGGACTAGCAGTTATCTTTATGGGCATTGCAGTTATTGAGTTCAGAAAAGCTACGATAGATTGAGGTATGATGAAAATGAAAAAACAGCAAATTACAATGCTCTGTGTTATGGCTGCGGGGCTAATCTTTATCCCTGCAGTATTTTTTAACAAGCCCTTCTTTGCTTTAGTTGGGGCTTTTTTCGATTGGCTACCCCTCCCAACAGGATGGATGAAAGCAGGGAAAGATATTAATAGAAAATTCCTTAAGCTCCATATAATAGCAACTGCAATAGCATATCTGGTGTTCATGGCATGGATTATAAAAGGAACTGCGACAATCGGTTTTGCATTCTTGGAAATCTGGTGGACAGCAGTTATTTTTGGAGCCTTAATGAACTACTGAGTCTTAGGCATTTTCTGTTTTTTATTTTTTTATTTTATTCTTGAATTTCTCGTAACTTATTTTAAATGCCTCAAGCACAGGCAACTTCTCTCCTGCAAAAAATGCAAGCATTGCACCGCCACCGGTTGAAACATGATTTATCCCTTTGATGTTATACTGGTAGATACTCGCTATTGAATGTCCCCCTCCAACAACAGAAAATGCTGGACTTTCCCCTATAGACCGAAACACTCCAACTGTTCCAATTGCAAATTCTTCCCTTTCAAAAACTCCCATTGGCCCATTAGCCACTATTATCTTAGCTTTCTGTAATATCTCCCGATACTTCTCCACAGTTCTGGAGCCTATATCCAGTATCAGGTACTCATCAAAGAATCTCTTCTCATCACTGAGAAGGTCTATCTCAAGTCTCTCTCCCTTATAATCCACGGCAAAATCAACTGGAGTTCTTATCTGTGGATAAAACTCGTTGAGTATCTCCTCTGCGAGGTCTACAAATTTTACCAGGCCTTTTTTATCCATGAACTCAATGTTGGCCTCACCGAGATCGTAACCCTTGGCAAGGGTAAATACATGTCCTACCAATCCCCCAGTTAGAATGAAATCAGCCTTGCTGTTTTTTAAAGCATTTTGAGCTACTTTAAGAGAATCCTCTACCTTTGCTCCCCCTAAAACATATACCTTTGGGCTTTCAGTACTCTCGTAAGCTTTACGAATAGCTTTTATCTCTCTCTCCATAAGGAATCCCATTGTCATAGGTTTTACTCTGGCAAATCCAACGAGAGAAGGCTGAGAGCGATGAGCAGCAGCAAAAGCATCGTTAACAACATAATCAATCAGAGGAGAAAGCTTTTTCACAAAAAATGTTTTTTCACACTCCTCTATTGGTTTATATTGGATCTCCTCTGCAATAAAACGGAGATTTTCTAAAATTAACGCTTCACCTGGATTGAGAGATTTTATCTTATCGCGGGCATATTTCCCAAATACATCTTCAACATACTCTACATTAGTCCCTAAAAGTCTGCTTAAAATCTCAGCATGTTGTTTCGTAGTTATGTAATCCCCTTTGTAAGGCTTGCTTTGATGTGTTCCAATAACCACCTTTGCATCATGTTCAAGGAGATATAGTATCGTCGGTAGAACTCCCCTAAAACGAGCATCACTGATTATTCTTCCATCTTTTACTGGTGAATTGAGGTCAACCCTAAGAAAAACTGTTTTATCATAATAATCAAAATCGGTGAGTTTAAACATCATATCACCGATGAAATCTTGAGGTAGCATGTTAAAAGGTTATTTTATACACTCCAGGTGATATTGGAATACTGTCAGGATAAGTTAGACTGCCTTGTACTGGATTTATTATCGGGCGCTCCCACCTGACAGCATGGATATTGGAAACAGAATATTAAAAACAGAAAATGCAGTTAAGCCATTAGCATATTCTCTATCATCTTTATGGCTTCTGCTATTTTAGTTTCTGGCTTTTCATCGCCCTGAGGTATCTCAAGGTTTATGACAAGCCTCTCCTCCCTGCCTTCCTCTTCCAAATCATATACTTCAAGCTCTTCAACATCCACATCACTAAAGAGGCTCTCAACCTCAGGCCCGACTATCTTCTTATCGTTTCCATATACCTCAACCCTAACCATATCATCCTTTGTTGAGGTTATGACAACTATCTCATAATTACCAGTTTTCTTCATGAATCTTATTAAATTTCCGTATCCAAGAACTTCCTCTTTAAACCCTAATTGTTTCATTGTTGCTCTTATAGCCTCGGTTTTTGTTTTTATCCGCCTTAAAATTTTCTCTTTTAGCTTATAACTCTCACTAAGAGCTTTCTTTATACCCTCACTCGCATCATCCACATTACCTTCCCAGATACCTATAAGTTTTAATCCAGATGAAGTTGACCTAAGTTCGATTTTCAATACATTGGTATCAAAGTCTCTCAAATCATCAATTTTAAGCTCACTCAAACTAAGGATTTCAAACTCTATTCTCACGGTATTTCCAAATGCTTTTCCTTTAAACTTCACGGGCATCACCCAATTGGAAAATGGCCAGATGGTTTAAAAATTCTTCCCTCAAAAGATTGCCATAAA
>JAMOPD010000363.1 GCA_027064745.1 Thermococcaceae archaeon | reverse complement strand
GCCTGTTCCTACCCAGCCGTTTATGGTTACATTGCTCCCCGGGACATAAACCTCATAACCTTCATTTACATAGCCCAGTATTCTATCCTTATCCTCTTGGCTTATGTTTAGGAGAGGAAGAACGGTATTGACATTTGAAGAATTAACATGGTATATCGGGATATCAAGCTCATAGGCAAGGTCAAAAATTGTCGCTGTGGAAATCGCCGGGGCGTTAAAGTACTGTCTGAGCACCTGTGCTTCAAGCTCCGAGCCTTTCCTCCCCGTGAGCATCATAAATGCTTTCTCTTTGGTTTTATTGCCATCCTGAGCGAGAGGTAGATAGAGATCCTTTTGAACATCCACAAACATTCCAATAAATTTCAATTTATTATCTTCTATTTTGTATGCAGTTCCAAGGACTATAACGGAAGGTATTCTGAGCCATCTCATTTCAAGAGATGCTGCAACCTCATCCGCATATTCATCAAGTTTATACCAGTAGCTCAGACCTGCCAGATTCAACATCTCTCCAAGTACTTCATCAGAGGTTATGTTCGAAAATCCCTTATCAACCATAAAGTTCGTAATTCTAAGTCTGTTCAATCTATAGTTCATAAATTGCTGGCTAATCCTGAAGGAGTTTATGCTGATTGCATAATAACCACCAATTGTTACACTTGTACTCTCATTATATAGTGTCTCATCCCCTAAAGTCATTGCTACTGTTAAATTTGTTTTCTCGCCTAAATGGGAGGTTCTGCCTAACGCTATAGGAACACCATCCACCATTAAAACAGGAGTCACATTAACGGAATCAACTGGAATTTGGGTTAAGTCTTCATATCCTCTGATCTTCGTTAAATCGCTTTCTGTAGCCGGAAGCCAGCCTAATGTTACTCTTTTCACACTTACATTAGCCAATAGGAGGGTTGCACTTAGGTTATATCCCTGAAGATGTATCTCAGTCTTATATCTGAACTTTAAAGGTATTTGAGAAAATTCTTCAAGGACGTTATTAACTTTGAATGGAATCTTCCCAAAGTTCTCTCTGCTTTTAATGATCTTCCATGCCCCGAATACAGCATTCTCATATCCAGACAGACCTTTTAGTATTTTGTATATACTCTGATTGGAGGTGTTCCCGATATATTTAACCCCAAGCTTTTCAATTATGGATTGACTTATGTTCTGAAGTGTCTCTTCAGACAAAACAGGAGAAGCTTCAACATCTTTCCTCAAGAGAAACTTTTCTTCTCCTATTACTGAGCTGTTAGAAACACTGCCAACAAGTTCTCTGCCCAAGCTGGATAATTCCAGTTGAGATGGTACATATTCATACTCCTTAAAAGAGGGATCGAGTGGAACCCATTTCCCGTCAATATAAGCTTCAACCCAGAAATGTTCGATAATATACTCATCGGAGGTTTTCTCATAGGGTATATGGCCAGCTTTAAGAACACGCTCCACCTCCTCAAGTCCAAACCACTTTTTAAGCTGTGCTTCAGACATGATAATATTGCCCCTAACGTATCTCGCTGGAATTCCAAGCTGTCTATAAATCTCCACTAAAAGATTTGCTAAATCAAGATCATTACCTCCTCTCTGAAGGAAAGTCCCAATAGGCCCTTTTAAACTTCCATAGTATGGTTCATAGTCGAAATTGTTGCGAATATACCAGAAAATTTCAATAGGATCGTTATTCAGCAATTCGATGAACTCATCCAAATTATAAGAATACTTGAGCTCAATTTCTTTCCGTAAATCTTCCTCTCGATATTTTGGCTGCGTGACGTATGCTGGGACTATATTATCTTCCGTGTCAATTGTTCGTTTCTCTCCCCGAAATACTGAATGGGGAAGTGAAATTGCAGAAGCTAAAGGAAACTGGAGCATTAAAACACATACTACCAGAACACCAAACCATCTCGTAGAGGAATTTTTCATGATACTCCCCCCATCTTTCATTCATGATATTCTGTTCATGTTATATATGTTGAAGGTAAAACTCCTAAATATATTTTTCTAAAATCAAGTTAAAACTTTAGTATTATGAAGGTTATTCGATTATAAATAGAGTTATACAAAAGAAAATCTGGATATATTTCAACTCAATGAAAATAAAGTTGAGTCTAAACCCAATA
>JAMOPD010000362.1 GCA_027064745.1 Thermococcaceae archaeon | reverse complement strand
CTTGTATATCATCCATAAATTAAAAAAGTATGAAATTTACTACATATTTTATAAGGAGGATGTTAAATTTTTCAGAGACAGGATAAAGGAATCACAGCTACTTGTAAAATTTTTGTCGAGATTTAGCTCTTGAGGCTTCAAGATACAGTTAAGTTCCTACAGTACCGATCTACATAATCCCACTCTTTTTGATTCTCTCTGCAACAGCCACAGCCACTCCTGCTTTTATCAAATCTACCCATATAAAGGGTAAAACTCCAATTGCAAATGCCTTTTTAAAGTCTCCTCCAATAAAAAAGCCAAGCCGTAACCATCCCAGTAAGTATATCACAAAAATCCCCATTAGAGCTATAGAGAAATACCATTTCAAACCATCCTTTTTCTCACTTACATACCCAACAAGGTAAGCTGCTATAGGAAAGGCTATGAGATAACCTCCCGTCGGGCCGTATATAACCCCAAACCCTCCTTGAGAGTTAGCAAAGACAGGAAATCCTATTGCCCCCATTATCACATACAGAAACTGACTTAAGAATCCTAATTTAGATCCAAGGACAAATCCACTGAGCAAAACTGCAAGCACTTGAAGAGTTATCGGAACCTCCCCAATTGGTATAGATATCTGGGCACTAACAGCTGTTAATGCTATAAAAAGGGCAGTATATGTCACTTCTTTCGCCTTCATTCTACCACCTCACCTTCATTCTCCGTTAACCTTTAAAACCTTTTAGTTAACGAAATCGTGATGACTATGAGGAACCTTATAAGAGACAGTGGGATAAAGAGAAGACTCCTTGCAGCTCTCAGAGAAATGAGCACTGTCTCAGGAGATGAAATAGCGAGGGAGCTTGGAGTTTCACGAGTTGCCGTATGGAAGCATGCAAGAGAACTCATGAAGCTTGGCTACGGGATAATCGGTACTCCAAAGGGCTACAGGCTTTTATACGAGCCCAGAAAGCCATATCCATGGGAACTAGATGTTAGGAGCTATTATCTGACGAAGACCGACTCCACGATGAATGTTGCCAGACGGCTTGCGGAGAAGGGAGAAAAGAGCTGGACATTTGTGATAGCAGAAAAGCAGACAGCGGGAAGGGGCAGATTTATGAGTAAATGGGTCTCTAGGAAGGGAGGCCTCTATTTCTCACTTATCTTAAGACCAAACCTCAAACTGACAGAAGCAGGGAAGCTTTTACCTCCTGTTCGTTCAGCTATCATGAAAACACTTGAAGAATACAGAGTGCAGGGCAAAGCTGTGGAGAACGGCGTTTATGTTGAAGGAAGGAAGATTTCAGGCATACTCATAGAAGTTGCCGGTGAGTTGGACATGGTGCGCTATGCAATACTAGGTGTAGGTCTCAATGTGGCAAATCCAGTCCCAGAGAATGCAACCTCACTCATGATAGAACTCGGTGAGGCTCCAACGTTATTGGACGTCTCAAGGAGGCTTTTCAATAACCTCGGAACGTTTTTAAAAGTGATCATAAAAGTGAGAAATGATGATTCAGGTTAAAAACCTCTGGCACATTTACGAAGGGAGAAAAGAAGCCCTGAGAGGAATAAACTTCAGAATGGAGAATGAGATAGTCGCGTTAGTGGGTCCCAACGGAAGTGGAAAAACTACACTAGCAAAGCATCTTAATGGACTATTAAAACCAACAAAAGGAGATGTTATAATAGATGGGATGAATACCAAAGAACATAGTGTAGCTGAACTTTCAAAACTTGTGGGCTATGTTTTCCAAAATCCTGAACATATGTTTTTTGAGGAAAATATTTTTAAAGAAGTTTCATTTGGACCACGTAATCTTGGCTTAAAAGAAGAAGAGATAAGAGAGCGTGTATTTTGGGCACTTAAGGAGGTTAACCTAAACGGCTATGAGAACAGGACCCCCTACTCTCTAAGCGGCGGGGAGAAGCAACGCCTAGCTATAGCATGCGTTCTCGCTATGAAACCAAAGTATCTAATTTTAGATGAACCAACAACGGGTCTTGACGAGAGAAGTTCTAAAAGCGTGAGAGAAATCATCAAAAACCTACACAAAGAGGGACATGGCATACTGCTTATAACTCACGAAATGGATCTTGTTTTGGAAGTAGCTCAGAGAGTCGTACTCTTATATGAGGGGAGAAAAGTATTTGATGGCCCAGTAGATGAGTTCTTTTCTCTTGAACTCAGAAATTACGATCTTAATAAACCAGAACTGCTCAGAATAAGTCATGAACTGAATGTGGGCTTTGTAAGAACTGTTGAAGAATTTATCTGGAGGTTAACAGGATGATATATAATTTTTATGTTGAGAGAGATTCTATACTCCATACATTAGATCCAAGGGTCAAGCTTATTGGTAGTGCATCCATTATAGTTTTACTTCTTCTGTTTAATTCTCCAGTTGTTTTAATACCATTTTTCTTCCTGATAATGCTTTTTGTTTATATTCTCGGAAAAATAACTTTCTATGAACAATACAGGGTATTAAAACCCCTCTTTCCAATCCTCGTTATAACCATTGTTGTATGGGCTTTTGTATATGATCCATGGTACAAGGGGACACTGATAGGCGTTGCCTACGGTCTGAGGCTCCTAACCTTCGGTCTCATCGCCTTCTCTCTACTGATGACTACGACCCAGAGAGAACTTATTCTGGGCTTTATAAAACTGAAAATGCCCTACGAATACGGACTGACAATGACAATCGCTCTCCGCTATATTCCCACCCTATACATGCTCGCCCTCAACATCATGGATGCCCAGAAGGCCAGAGGATGGGAGATGGAAAAAGGGAATATTCTCGTGAGAATTAGAAAAATGAGTGCAGTGTTAATACCACTCCTTATAGCCTCGATAAAGACGGCTCATGAGCTCAGCATTGCCCTTGAGAGCAGAGCCTTTGGGGCCAGAAAAGATAGGACATTTCTCTACACGATTGAGATGAAAAGGAGAGATTACGTAGCTTTGCTTCTGACAGGCATTATCCTTATCATCGCCCTCTATGTGCGCTATAGCCTCGGCTTCGGCCACATAAAACTGTACTGATCACTCCAGAAAGAGCTTGGCTTTGCTATCTATTGGGATGCTGTGTTCTCCTATGTTTCTTATGAACTCTGGAGGAGCTTTTATTATACTCAGGTTCAGTCTGTAGTGGCCGCGATAGGAGTTTGTCCTCATTACCATGAGCAGCTCAAACAATTCTGGAAGCATAAACAGACGCCTGAATTCGCCAGTTAAATCCAGCTCATTCAGCTCCAGCGTATTGTGCGAGAGAACCGTCATCAAATTTTTGTCATCAACAATCCTTCTTAAGGCGAGCATATCCTCAGGGGATTTATCTATGAGAATCGAAAAACTGGACACAAAAACCAGGGAATCTTCCTTAACGGTCTTCAATGCGCCCAGCAGATCATCCATGCTGTAAATTCTACCCAGAAGGATGTCTTTTTTCTCCGTCAGCTTTGAAAGGAGCTTCAGAGAAAAGCTGTTGGTTGGAGCCAGATAATAGGCTGGAACTTCAGAATTCAAGGCGTTTGCAATTGTTGAATATTGAAGAATCGCCTGAGAAAGAGCATCTGTGGTTATGATGCCGGACACGCTTCCTCCTTCAAAGGAACCAACTAAGCCGGTGAGCTCATCAAGCAGTTCAATGCTTCTGGTTTCAGCATCCTCTGGTTTGAAAAACATCGGCATCACAAAAGATAGTGCAGTTTAGATATTTATATTTTGCTCAAAAATAATGCCTGTAAAAACATGCTGTCAGGATAACAGGTGAGGCGCCTGATGATAAATCCTGGATGTGGGTCTAACTCCTGACAGTATCTGTAAAAACACCGCAACTTTTTTAAACGGCTTATGGTGAGTAAAGTCCGATGGGCCCGTAGCCTAGCAGGATAGGGCGCCGGCCTTCTAAGCCGGAGGTCGCGGGTTCGAATCCCGCCGGGCCCGCCATTCTATCTGATACATTGTCATTCATTATTTTCGTCCTCCTAATGTGCTCTGAAAGAAGCTTTTTGTGAAGCTCAACATAAGTTTGACAAGAAACTTAGAGGACGATATTATCTTTTCTAGTGCTTGGGTATTCCAAAAATCACAAATAATGCCTCTGGCTTCTATCATGAGTTGATATCTGGAAAACTTAGGAAAATCTGTACAGATTTGGGAACGTTACTTTCTTCCCCCACATGGGATTCCCTCAGTAATTTTGATAGCTACAGCTTAGAAGTACTGTGACTCCCTTTAGCCTGTTCGTGGGAGGTTTATACCGGGTCTTTTTATTATAAACCTGTGAGAGAGATAAAACCCTCACGTGCCTCTTTGCTTTATGCTCACCTTCAGAAACCCTACAATTTTCCGATAAATAAATGTTGGTAGCAAAACCTATATATATGGGAAATTTTGTTAGAGAACTATGAGGTGCTAATATGGGCATACCAAGGAGTGTAAGGGAGTATTTGGGGGAGATTATCCCTGCAGGAATTTTACTACTCTCACACAATCAGTACTCACTTGGCTGGAAGATTGGGGTTAAACTGATGAAAGAGGAGATAGAGGCTGGAGGATTTGGGATAATAACTAACGTTGCAATTCCCTTCAGGAGGCTTTGCATGAGGATGAAGCTAGGTGGCTTGGATATTATTAAAGAAGGAGAAGCCGGCAATCTGGCAGTTATTAACGTGTTTAAAGAGAACCTACCTTACGATTTTGTTTACAGCGTGGGGGACGTTGATGCAAATACTTTTATCCCGAAATATGTCGAAGTTCACAGAAGGTTACCCCAAGAGCGTG
Source organism: Thermococcaceae archaeon (assembly GCA_027064745.1). GTDB lineage: Archaea > Methanobacteriota_B > Thermococci > Thermococcales > Thermococcaceae > Thermococcus. The sequence continues at coordinate 93 of JAMOPD010000362.1, read as the reverse complement.
GGTTGAAGAATCGGAGAGTAGTGCATGCATTTGTAACGTTGAGTACCTTATACGAGAGGTTTGGGGAAGAGGTTATGAAACAATTATTCATGG
>JAMOPD010000361.1 GCA_027064745.1 Thermococcaceae archaeon | reverse complement strand
TATTTCACAAACAATAACATAGATATAAGACTTATCTATATTGGCCCTCTAAAACTAGCTCCCGGTTATCTGATCAATATAAATACTACCAAAGGAAAACTCAGAGCGTATCCTCTGGAAGCACTTATTGAAACCCTATACTCCAGACTTCTTCAAGATATTAAGGAAATTTCAGATGAATCTGATGAAAAGATAATTATGAATAAAATTCTTGCACTTACAACATTTCCAATAATATCAAGAAACCCATACTTTGATTTTTATGAGAAGTTTTTAGGTTATCACGAAACAATAACTAACCTCAGGATTATGATACTCTCAACAGAACCATTTCGTTCAGAGGACAAAGAAAAATTTAAAACACGGCTTTTCAAGGGTATTCTCCACGAAATTGGTCATGCATTTGGACTTGAACACTGTAATGATGAATGTGTTATGAATCCTCCCAAAACTATTGAAGAATGGGATCTCAGACCCTCCACTTATTGTGACCGTTGTTTCTTAGAGCTCAAGAGGAATGTTGAGTATAGTTACACTCATGAGTTTTGATTATCTTTTATTGAACAACCAACGATGATAGGTTTAAAGGATCAAAGTTTTAAGTTTTGAAGATAAAGCACCTTATGACATGTTCAGGTATGCCGAAATCGATGAGATTAAACATGCGAAGGAAGCGTTACCACATTATTTTGCAGTGCTAGGGAGAGTGGAGAAACCGAATTTTTACTATACTCGTGAAGTGAAAGTGTCCTTTAACAAAAATTCCTCTCTTGAAGAGCTATGGCAGGTGCATGAGGAGGGTCTTGAAAAACTACACAACAATGAGCTTTCAGAAAAACCCGAGCAGAGCCTCCTTGATCTGAAGTCCGTTATAGCTCATAAACTCATGGAACAATGCACACTATGTGAGATAAGATGTAAGATAAATAGAAAGAAGCAAATTGGTTATTGCAGGGTGAGAGAGAGCAGAATTGCAAGTGCATTCCTGCATCTTGGGGAGGAACCTGAACTCATACCCTCTTACACAATCTTCTTTTCTGGCTGTAACTTCCGCTGTGCTTTCTGCCAGAACTGGGACATAAGCCAGCAGAGAGTTGGTGTAACCTACTCCCCCGAAGAGATTGCCATCAGAATTGGTACAGCCTATATGGAAGGGGCTAAAAATGTTAATTTTGTGGGGGGAGAACCCACGCCCAATATACCATTTATCCTTGACGTTCTCAAAGAGGTTAGAGTTCCAATACCTGTTCTCTGGAACTCCAATATGTATATGAGCGAAGAGGCTATGAGACTTCTTGATGGTATTGTAGATGTCTATCTAGCAGATTTTAAATGGGGAAACGACAGAGATGCTATGAAATATTCAAAAGTTCCTCACTATTGGGAAACCGTTACAAGAAATTTCCTTATTACAAAGGATCACTATCAGGCTGAATTTCTTATCCGACATCTGGTAATGCCCAATCATCTGGAATGTTGTACAAGACCGATTCTCAAATGGATTTCAGAAAACCTTGGCAGAGATGTCAGGATAAACGTAATGTTCCAGTATCGCCCAGAATACAAAGCTAATAAATATCCAGAAATCGCAAGGAGACTCATCTATGAAGAAATGGAAGGAGCTATCAAATTCGTTAAACATTTTGGATTTAAAAATGCCTTAGTGGGGTAGGGATCAATTAACAGTGGAAAATCCTGTGGGGCTATGCCAACCTCAAAATAGAGGTGTACAGAATTATTGGGAGTGGAATTCTCCAATAAATCTCTTTAAAACCCAGCAGCATGACCTTTAGCTTTAACTTTGATCTTCTTCCAGACCAGTTCTCCCTCAGGATTAAAAATAAACATACTTCTAAAAACTCCCGTTTTCTTCTTCCCCATGCTCCAAGCGTCTTTATTACTTCGGCATTTAGATCACTCAGCAGCTTTATTTTGAGGTTATATTTTTCTTTAAAGCGCTGATGTGACTTTACCAAATCTTTACTTACTCCAATAACTTGAGCACCTAGTTTTGCAAACTCCCCAATCAGTTCCGTTAAGGACTCTCCATTTTCCAAGTATCACATCCTTAATCCTATCCATCAAAAACTTTAATTTCACTAACGTTCATACATGTCGCCCTGTAATCTAGATTCCCAAACTTATTAGCCTTATGAATTATCTAATTCCATTTTGGTAAGAGCACACATCCAAACCTTTTTATTCATGTCTGTTTTTACATCGATTGCAATGAACGGACTAATAGAAGTTTTTATACTATCACTGTTGCCAACATTTGAAGGTCGGTATGCCGTTATTTATGGTATAGGGAGGGGTTATCCTATTCATGGGACTCTTGTTATCGCTTCCGTCGCAATCTTTATTCTCTCATTTGCTCTCCCCTTTGCTCTCCCCTTTATAGACATTATAATGCTGAGATTAGAGCAGACTAAGCTAAAGAGAATAGGGGAAGGTTATTTAACTTATATCAATCGGGTGAGGAGTAAAGCTCGTCCTTATGTTGAAAAATGGGGATTTTTTGGGCTAATTATCTTTGTTGCAATACCTCTTCCCGGTACAGGAGTATGGACAGGAAGCTTAGCAGCCTATTTATTTGGCATGGAACGGAAAAAAACTGTTCCAGCCTTAATCATTGGGGGGCTCCTTAGTATTCTCATCACTACAATACCAACTGTCGGAATTGCTTCAATTTTGGGTTAATGTTATTTAGAAGGAATGTTATATTTCCCAATAAGGTGATTTTAATGAGACTACCGAGTAATAAGACAAAGATTATAGCCACAATCGGACCATCTTCAATGAACAGAAAAACTATTGAAAGCATGATTAAAGCGGGGATGAGTGTTGCACGTATTAATTTTGCTCACGGAGATTTTAAACAACATGAAAGGATCATCAAGATGATCAGAAATGCTTCCGAGCGAATCAATCGAAGAGTCGCTATTCTTGGAGATTTACCCGGAGTGAAAATCCGAGTAGGAGAACTACAAAATGGTTCTGTAACACTACGAAGATGGCAGACAATAACGTTAACAACTAAAGATATAACCGGAACCGAGGCTGAAATTCCTGTAGAATTTAAGGATTTCCCTAAGATGGTTTCAAAGGGAGATGTTATATATCTTAGTGACGGATTTATAGCCCTTCGCGTAGAAGAAGTGCGGGAGAATGAGGTTTTATGTAAAGTTTTAGTCGGCGGGACCCTATTCTCTCACAAGGGAATAAATGTTCCAAAAGCCAAGATAGCTGTTGATGCTATAACAGAGCAAGATTTGGAGATACTGGACTTTGCCATTGACCATGGCATTGATGCTATAGGCATTTCATTCGTTGGTTCGGCATATGATATACTGAAAGTCAGACGTTTTTCAGATGAAAAGAAGACAAGAATATTCATAATCTCAAAAATAGAAAGACCCGATGCTGTCAAGAATTTTGATGATATCCTCTGTGCAACGGATGGAATAATGATTGCCAGAGGTGATCTGGGAGTAGAAATGCCTATTGAGAAGTTGCCAATTCTTCAGAAGAAGCTTATACATAAAGCAAACCTCGCTGGAAAACCAGTTATAACTGCCACCCAAATGCTTGAAAGTATGACCGAAGAAAAACTACCAACTAGAGCTGAAGTTACAGATGTTGCAAATGCAATACTCGATGGAACCGATGCTGTGATGCTTTCAGAGGAAACTGCTGTTGGGAAATATCCCGTTGAAACTGTCAGGATGATGGCCAAAATCGCAAGAACCACTGAAGCCTACAGAGACTCAATGTGGTCATCACGCATGGCGAACTGGAAAACTTTGGAATGGAAAGAGAAGATACCCAGAAAGGGCACGATTAAGGATGCAATAACAAGAAGCATCATAGAGGCTTTGAATTCAATAAACATAAAATACATCCTAACCCCAACAAGAACCGGGCAGACGGCACGGCTTATTTCCCGCTTCAAGCCAAAACAATGGATTCTAGCATTCGCAACTGATGAAATGGTTGCCAACACCTTGATGTTCTCATATGGAGTTTATCCATTCCTAGTTAATGAGACTACTGAAAAAGAAATAATCAGCGTAATCAAGGGGCTTGGACTGGTTTCAGAAAATGACACGGTTCTCCTGACCAAAGGAACACCCATAGGAAAAACTGCAGGGACAAACACCATAAGAATTTTCACTGTCGGCTAAATCTATTTCTTTTTAAACTTTAAAGTTAAAGAAGAGAAAAATGAAGAATAAACTATCAAAGAAGCATTCTGGCATCGACAGCAACAGCACTGTCTTCATAGGCGAAGATTGGATTAATGTCGAGCTCCTTGATCTCGGGAAGCTCGAGGGCAAGCTCACCAACCTTCACGATGAGATCCGCTAAAGCGTCTATGTCCACCGGCTTCTCGCCGCGGGCTCCAGCTAAAATTGGGTAGGCCTTGATCTCCTTGATCATGTCGATGGCCTCGTCCTTGGTTATTGGAGCTACCCTGAAGGAGACGTCCTTGAGGATCTCAACGAAGATTCCACCGAGACCGAACATGATGGCCGGACCGAACTGCGGGTCGCGGATCATACCGACTATAACTTCTTTGCCGAGCGGGAGCATCTTGTAGACAATGACGCCCCAGAGGTCTGCATCGGACTTATAGTTCTTGGCGTTTTCCATGATGGTCTTGAAGGCCTGTTTAGCCTCCTCATCGTTCTTGATGTTGACCTTAACACCGCCGGCGTCGCTCTTGTGGATAATCTGCGGCGAGACTATCTTCATAACAACTGGATAGCCAATCTCCCTGGCGAATTTTACAGCCTCTTCCTCGTTGGTGGCGACCTTAAAATCTGGGGTAGGGACGCCGTATAGCTTGAGTATCTCCTTAGCCTCAGGCTCAACGAGTGGCCTGTTCTCGGCCTTAGCCTTCGCGATGATCTGCCTTGCTTTTTCAATTCTTTCCATATCTATCACCTCTCAATTATTGGAACGCAATCCCAACTACATTTACAAAGTTAAAAGTCTTTCCGTCACCAAACCGAACAGGGAAATTCAATAACTGGATCTATGAAGTAGATAATACCCTAGAAATTGTTGAGGACAAAGAAATAACGAAAAAGTCATTTCGGAGCAACTTCTGAGGTTAGTTTTATTGACAAAATAACCAAGCTAATTCCCAAAACTATAGAAACAGCCCAAAAAGTGATAGGTATCCCACCTAAAAGTAGGATGCCTCTGAGACCAACAACATGGTATGTTAAAGGATTTATTCTCCCCAATATTTGTATCCATGTGGGAGCAGAGCCTTCAAGATAGAATACGGGAGCAGTAAAGATTATTGGGAGATTAAGTAAAGTAAATATCATGTTTCTTGTTAGTTCACCCCGTATTTTTACTCCTGTTACTATGCCTACACTTATCCAAAACATTGTCGAGATTACTAAATAGGTTATGAACTGAAGCAATGCCGTTAAAGATATCGATAACTTGAGAAATAAAATTCCAATAAACACTAAAAATAGAGATACCAGAATAACAACGCTACTCTCTACTAAAATTTTTGCAAGGATGTAACCACTTAAAGACCCTCCACCAAGGAGAGACGTCCTTATTATTCCAAATCTGACATCATTGAATGTCGTTGAGCTAACAATAGGATAAGAGTAAAATATCTGAATTGCAATAATACCTGGAAGAACATAAAGGAGGTAACTTATGGTATTTCCGTGATACTCAAAATTCACGGTTCGCGATAATGAGAACGCAAAAAACAGAAAGTACATGAGTGGAGTTACAAATTGTGATATAAATCCTCCTATTGCCTCTTTCTTTAATGATATCTCCCTGTATATGAACCCATAAAGCCTCATTTCTCAATCCCTCCAATGAGCTTTATAAATCCATCAAGCAATGTCTCCTCCTTAACAACAATTTGAGTAATATCAAAACCAATATCTCGTAAGAACAGGAGAAGTTCATAAAATGCCGACTTATCTTCCAGCTCTACTGTATCTTTTCCAATAATTTTCCCTAAGTTGTTGCGTTTGAGATAATTAGATAACATTTCAATAAGTTGAGGGGATAATTCCTTTTTGAACGTCACCATGACCTTACCTGCATAAACATGTTTGAATTCTCTAAGAGTTGTATGAAGGATTATCTTTCCTTTATGTATGAAGACTATCTCATCAGATAGGCTCTCAACCTCCGCCATGTCGTTGGTTGTCAGGATGAAATAGTATCCCTCTTTACTCATTTCACGAATGAGATCCCAGGTAATCTTTTTTCCGATAGGATCTAACCCTAAAGTTGGTTCGTCTATAAATATCAATCGAGATCTTGGATCTAAGAAAGCTCTAGCTAATTGTGTCCTCCGTCTTAACCCTCCCGACAGTTCAAGCACTCTTTTATGCTGATGCTCAGTTAAACCAAACATGTCAATAATATCATCTAAGCGTTTCTCAAGTTCGTTCTTTGGGATTCCACGTATCATGCCATAGAATTTGAGATTTGTTCTAACAGAAAGTAAAACGTCAAGTTCTAAGTCTTGAGCACATAGTGATATCATTCCTCTAATTTTCTTTTTATCTTTAACTACATCAAGACCGAAGATTTTAGCCGTGCCTTTTTGAGGTCTAAACGTGGTTGTTAGTATATTGACTAAAGTTGTTTTTCCGGCTCCATTAGGCCCTAAAATAGAGAGTATTCCACTGGGGATATCTGTGCTTAAGTTTATACCATTTAACGCGTAGTTCTTTCCATCATAAGAAAAACTTAAATTGCTAATTTCTAACACCGGCATCACTCTCACCTCTGGGAGTATCCCAAAAGAAAATGTCGTTTGGTGTTCTTTTTGTACCATCCTCAGAGTATGGATATCTAATTATACACCTTGGGTCTGCAAGCTCTGGATCGCCGAAAACTATTTCAGAAATTATTGGGCAACCTCTCAGACAGTTGTATAGGTAGGAACACTCATTGCAAGGAGGCAAAAATTTGCTTTCCCTAAATTGATTTAGTGTTTTACTGTTTTCC
>JAMOPD010000360.1 GCA_027064745.1 Thermococcaceae archaeon | reverse complement strand
CAAAAAAGAGGATCTACGCTATCAGAAAACGAGGCAGGTCGGCCTCGGCGCGTGGCTTAAGCCGAAGGGGAAGAAGTGAGAAGTCATTTAGTCTCTTTCTCTAGCATTTTTGCTACAACTTCTTTTTCTAGTCTTTCCCTGACCTCTCTGAACCTGAGTTCTTGAAGGGATGTTCCATATTTTTTAAGGGTCTTATCGAGTTCTTTCCGCGATTCCCAGTACTTTTTTCGATTTTCTGGGGTTTTTGTTTGGAGATAGGTAAGTTTATGCTTAAGAAATAGCTGGTACTTCTCACGGATCTCTTTATTTACTCTTCCTTGTACCTCTAACTTCTTTATTGCATTTCTGTAGGACTCATCATAGTGGAAAAGCCATCCTTTATAGTCTGCACCCCAGACTCCAAGCTTATCCAAGAGTTCATGTCTACTGGGATGGTAGACCCCCAACACAAAGAGCCACTCTGGAGAATACTCATCTCTAATCAAGCTTATTGTTTGTTGTAGTAGCTCTTCACTTCTTACTGTAACATAGTTACTGTTGCCATTTCGTTTCAACAATCCACCAATAGCAATATATTTGTACCCAAGGTCTTGGAGCATTTCGTAGCATTCTTTGTATTCGTCAGCATTGTTTCCTTGAGCCACGCCTATTAGTTTGAATTTTCTCTTAAACCCGTTGTCTTCGTAGACATTGATAGCCTCTTCGGCGCTTTTTAGGGTAGCTTCCATATCGTGAAGAACGTCTTTTATAATCCCGTAATGGACTTTTAACTGAACATATTTCTCAAAAAGCTCTTCATAAGTGTGATTTGAGCCGTTTTTTTGAAATACGCCACTATCAGAGATTTTTACAATATTCTTTTTGAGCATTCTGTTTATTTTGGTTTCATTAATCTCTTCCCATGAATCAAAATACTTTAAGCGAGTTTTATATGGAAATGCCCTAAATAGCTCGATAAATTGCCTAGATGCATTTGCATGAGTCATTAATCCGAATTTGAGGTTTGGAAATTTGAGGAATAACCCTTTAAGAATTTCCAAACTAGCTCTGCGGTCTAAAACAAAAAATGGAATCATATTGAACCCACCTTACGGGTCATAATCCAAGTTCGTTCTTTAAGTTATCGATACCAAACTGACGAAGAGTGTCTTGTAAAGGAGTTGGCTTTACTACTCCCTCTAGGCTGTACCTTCTGAAAACTTCCACTAATATAGTGGATCTAATTGCGGCTCCAGTTATAACGGCCTTTCCGGTACCAATGTTCTTTAACATCTCAATTTCCACCTTAGTTAGTCCTTCTGTGACTTTCTTAACGTACTCTTGATCATCTGGGTTCTTAAGTTGGTGGAGTATCAGCGTATTGCACTGGGAAACAATCTGAGCATCGACGGTTGCAGGTTTTTGTGAAATGACACCATAAGATAACTTGAATTTTCTACCCTCATAAGCCAAGTCTCTTAGTGCGGACACAGCTAGCCATCCGGCATAGTCCTGTTCTGGCGATGCGTGTGCTGGAATGAGACTTCTAGCTTCCTCTATGATGAATAGTAATGGGTATCTCTTTACTTCTGGTATGCTTTGTACTTCACGAGTTTCTTCGTTATATATACCAAACTTATATGCCCTGAAGATGTATTTCACTATAGCATACACAGTAACCTTTCGAATATTTTCTGGTAGTGCATATAAGGAGAATACATGGATATTAATGTTGTTCTCATTCTCATCACTGTCTGGCTTTATGAAAATTGTTTGGCAGAGCTTGTCAATCTCTTTGGAAGTTGCCATCCTACTCAAATCATCATATATCATCTCAAGAACGCGTAATTTCCCATCTAATGTTAGTCCACTCCTCTTCTTGTCTTGGCTACTACTCTCTATTAATTCCGATCTGACCCGTTTTCTAAGTTCCTTTATGTAATCAGCACCTTTTCCTGGAGTATTAATGAGTCTTAGCATATGGCGCCTTTGAGCGGGAGTAAATTTTTCTCCAAGAAATCCTTCGATAAGATGTAATGTGTATCCTTCAAATCCTCTGCCATAATATTTCAGTTCGGGAAATATCACGTGCTGTTTAATTTTCTTGGGAAGTTTCTCTTGGAATTTGAAGACAGGATTATCTAATATCTTTTGCAAGTTATTGGGATCTTTTAGCATCTTAATAATGTCTGTCCTTAGCTTGCTCGATGGCTTTGAATCTTCAGTTTTTTCGAATAAATTCCAGATGGGCTCGTTTCTTAATAGCGCCAAAGTTTGAAGAAGTGGAAGAAGCTGGGACTCGAGTATTTCAATCCCTTCTGCTTTTAATTGCCCAAGTACTTTCTGCGAAACATCCTCATCCTCACGGATTAGAACTCCTTTGAAGTTAGTGATGAATCTGTCTTTATCCGTGGGAGAAAAGTAGTCTCCATGAGGGTCAAAAATTATTATTCTGTATCCTCTCATTGCCAGTTCCTCAATGATCTTGGCTGCAGTGTTTGTTTTTCCTGATCCTGTCATTCCAAATACTGCAAAATGCTTTGTTATAAGTTCATTGCCGTCTACAGTTATAGGAACTTGACCACTAGAGCCAAAGCTTTCAATTTTCCCTATAGGAATGTACTCGGGAGAAGGTTTATGGAATAGAGCCCTAAGACTATCAATGCTTAATGGTTGAACTTCTTTTCCGGGAGGTACTGGTTTGCGGTTTTGCCTTATCTTATTTTCACCCTTTTCTAGTAGGCCAACAACTTCACATTCTGCTATGGCATAAGTATATCGCTCTGGAGGAAATGAAAGAGTGCCAATTGCTTCGATTAGTTCTTTGGCTAGAGCTCCAGCTTGTTCAATGCTCAATAGAGGATTTATCTTTTTTACATCAAGAATTCTCCCTATTATTTTTTCGTCTCCATTGTCATCTAAAGGGACTTCTACATAACTAAATACCAAGTTCTTTTTTTCTGCGCTTTCGTCAGTTATGACAAACTTAAAATTCAAAGTTGATGTTCCTTCCACTATAACTCCAATTTTCTCCATTTCCGATCACCTCGACCAAAAGTTGCGCATAAAAAGTTCATTCTTAAACAATCTAAATAATTTTTCAACTTTAACATCCCATCCTTCTCGGAGGATTTCGACTAATACATATTCTAGAGCTTGTTTAAGGTATTTAGTATGAGTCCTTGCAACTTTGTCGGTGTAGTATAAGACAATTGGAAGTCCATAATGGGGATATAACAATGCCAGTAAATATGTTGCACCTAAAATTTCATGGTAACTCTCGTAAATGTCAAAGAATTCGACTCTAATAGGTTCTTTCAAAGGGGTAGACCTAAGGTAAGAGAACAGTACCTTGTATTCTGCAGGGTTAAAGTAGTATTCCACTATAGAGCTGTAATCGTTCTTTATTCCATATTCGGCATGACCTAAATTGGATTCAAAAAAAGATCTTGTTTCATATCTGTGAGTTTGGAGGGGAGTAGTGTACGTCCCCTCGCTGAGGAGATTAGTTGTGATAACTGAATCTGTTATATTGATGGTCGTTATAAGCCTGAAAATATGCCAGTAAAAATCCTCCCGGGCTTGTGATAACCCCTTTTCCAGGTCTGTTATTACATTCTCAAAGTTTGGATGAACTGAATCTCCCTTCCCAAAGAGGGATATAATTTTGGGGGGAATCTCATCTAGTGAATCAGGGTCGGAGTATATCTTGAGGAACAAGGGGGGAAGGACGTATTGTACAAATTCAGTCGACCTTTCAATATTTTCAACTACTGCAATCAACGGGACGTTATATTTCTTGCAAACATTATACAGCTCCCGTAATAACCAGAAGTACAATGTTATGCCTGGATAGCATATTCTTTCTTCAAAAGGAACAGGTCGCCTTGTAGATACGTCATAGGGTATAGCTTTTTCCCATTTATCTCTGTTCTGAAAGTCTTTGCCCTTTCTAATCTTGTCTAGAATTTTAGAGTAAATCACTTGAGCAGCGTAAACTTTTCCCGAGCCACTTGGATCGTCTATTAACCTAATTTCTTCTTCATGAAGCTTTCGAAGCCACGTTTCTCCCAGGATATTCTTCTGTAAAAACCTATCTTCATTGCTGTCTGGACCGGGTGTTCCTTCTTCTGTAAAAACTTCCAATGTTAGTACTCTCTCAGCTTCATTCTTTTTCAGGAAGATGTCTGTAAACCCACCGATGGCTCTCACAAGAGGCCCATGAAGGAATACTATTGGTCTAAATCCACTCTTGACAGATTCCTTGATAGCAACTATTGCAATAAACATGTTTCTAAGATACCCCAAAAATTGAGCCACTTTTTCAAAATATGGGTCATCTTTAAACGAAATCTTAAGATCCCTAACAATTGGGCCAACGGCTTCTCTCTGACCATCTTCTGTTTTATACATCCTAAATGCGACACTTTTCAGGTATGCAAATGCGCTTCCTTGTAGGGGTATTTCAACCCTAGACTCATCTATTCCTATAATTTCAATATTCGGATGCTGGAAGAGTTTTGCCATACTTTCTAAATCTAAGCTTTTAATGAGCTCCTCACGAGAAGAAAAAAATTCCTGATCTGTCTTTTTAAAGCTCTCAATTTTTAAAGGATAAGGTGAGATGGGAGTGCCTCTCCATCCCACTATATCCATGGGAGTATTGTCTCTTATAAGCTCAGGGAGGGTATCCCAGACAAAATGAAGAACCTGAGTAAGGAGTTCTTGATGTTCTCCGATTTCTTGGTAAAGTATCAGAAACTCATTTTGAAGGGCTCTGCGTGCACCAGGGTCAACTACCAATTTAGTCTGTTTTTTCTCCATGCAATACCGCCCCCAATTTCCTGATATCCCCCATATTCCCATACCCAAAACTAATCAGTCGCGTATCAGTCTCTTCACAGGCTTTCTCAATTAGCTCCCGATACTCTTTTCGGGCTCCACCTTTGTAGAAAATGACTAGATCAAAGCTCTTGATGGTCTCTTTGACCTGGGGTAGAAGTTCCGCTGCCCTTTCAGGCGTCATGACTTTGTCATATGGTTCTATAATAGTATCAGCATTGATAAGCCCATACTTTGCACTTAAGATGTAAAAGGGTATTCCAAGTTCTTTTGATCTCTTGTATAGGTGGCGTATTCTAGAGGACTTGTAGAGTTTACCTGCGGGCTGTGGAGTTTCTTCCTTTTTAGCCCCACATGAGGTTACTAACACTACCCTAATGTTGTTCACCTGGGTACGTTAATGGTCTAAACCTATTTAAAGCTTTGTATAAGCCAAATACAACTTGAAATTGGTCTGAGCGCCATTGTCCGAAATCCTTTTATCCTTGCAATACAAATTGTATTTCGAGGTGTATTACATGGCCATCGTTACTGTCCGCGTTCCCGATGAGTTGAAGCTCAAGATGAAGGAGCTTGACATAAATTGGAGCGAGGAGATTAGGGAGTTTATAAGAAGGCGCATAGACGAGGAAGAACGGAGAAAGAAGATAAAAGAGGCCATGGAGATACTCAGACGCACGCCGGTTTCTGTTGAGAAGGGGTTTGCAGCGAAGTCCGTGAGGGAGGACCGTGATAGTTGTTGATGCCTCGGTTCTCGTCAGGGTTCTCCTCAAGGAACCAAGCTGGGAAGAGATTGAGCTCGATTCCAGCACGGCGACGCTGGACTATGCCTTCGTTGAAGGGATGAACGCTATATGGAAGGCCATTAGGACAGGTAGAGCCACTGAAGAGGCCGGCAGGAACCTTATAACCGTCCTCAAACTCATCGGAGAGGGCATGCTTACGTTTGAAGCGCAAAACTTCTTCGAGAGGGGGCTGGAAATAGCATTGGAGGAGAACATTACGATCTACGACGCCCTTTACATAGCCTTGGCCGAGGCACTGAACGCGGAATTTCTGACTGCGGACGAGAAACAGTATCTGGCCGCCAAAAATTACGTGGAGGCGAAGCTCCTTCGATGACTTCTGGAAAGCCATGCCAGTAAATCTTTTTTATGAGGTAGTTTCGAGTAATTATCCGGTGAGACGATGGAAAACGTGGCTGGAAAGATTGGGGCCAACGCGGAATGGAGAATCAAAATGGACAAGATGCGGGCTGAAGCGAGGGCAAACGTTGATGAGGTCATCAAGAGAGCCTTCGGTTATCTGAAGACCTCCAAGAGCTGGGAGGACCTGGAGGCAGAGCTCTATGAGGAGCTTCCATCGATATGAAGATGCTCCTCTTACGTGGAATAGTGGAAATCCAGAGCAGGCAGTCTGAATTCATTGGAGCTAACGATAGGCCCGCTCCCTTCTCTCAATCTTGAAGATTATGACCCTGAAGTTCTCATCGTCTACCTCGTAAAGGATTCTGAACTGGCCTACCCTTATCCTGTACGTGTGTTCCTCGCCGCGAATCTTCTTGTAGGGGTAAGAGAAGGGGTTCTCGGAGAGACGGGAGGTTATCTCCTTTAACTTTCTCTTATGCGCGGGTTGCAAGGCTTTTATCTGCTTGGCAGCTTTCTTTGTGAAAACCACTTCGTACATGGGTCACTCCTCAAAAAGCTCCTCGAACCTAACGAACTCTCCCCGCTTAACTTCCTCTCGCATTTTTCTGAGCTCCTCCAGTTCCTTCTCCGTTAGTTCCTCGTGGCCAAGGAAGTTGTCTATCTTGGCGTTAAGGGCTATAAGCAATCTCTCAATGCGCTCCAATCTTTCAACGACCTCACTCATGCTCCCACCAACCATAATCTCCACGGCTTCTCTTAAATACTTCCCGATTCAATCACCTTCAAAACCTCCAGAATCCCCTCAACGTCGGGAACCTCGAAGCCCCTCTCGTGGATTTTCCTGACCTCCTCTGCCCCCGGGTTTATCCAGACCGCCCACATGCCTGTCCTCAGCGCCCCCTCGAAGTCCTCCGCGTAGGTGTCGCCTATGTGAATCGCCTCGTCCGGCTCCACACCAAAAACCTCGAGCGGCTTTTTGAACATCTCCGGCATCGGCTTGTAAGCGAGAACTTCGTCGGCGAAGAAGGTCTTGTCTATGAAATCCATGAGCCCGAAGCGCT